>JAUSDH010000215.1 GCA_030650655.1 Candidatus Brocadiaceae bacterium | reverse complement strand
ATAAAAAAGATATTCACTAAAATAATCAGATTTTACCTGAGATTTTCGATATCGCCCCATGAGTGTTTCTATATCCAGGGTGATTACGTTATCTTTATTACACGCAAAGTAGAAGTTGACTTGACCAGGTGTCACCAATACATCTTGAAAGGCTTCATGCAGTGTGCGATAGAGTGAACCAGTATAACTTCCAACTTCTTTGCCAATATAGGTAACTGCCGAGCTAACCGAAGCAATCAAAACACCATCAGACTTTAAAATTTTCTGGGCTTCTTTAAAGAATTCCAAGGTATAGAAACGGTTGAGGAAGGCCGTTGAGGGATCCGGGGTATTTACCAAGACAATGTCATAGTGCTGCTTCTTCGATGTATTTTTTACGTAATAACGACCGTCCTGATGAATTATCGTTACCCGACTGTCTGAAAGTGCCTGCCTATCCGAAGAGGAAAGATACTTGTCAGAGATTTGTAAAAGACGCTGATCGAGTTCCACGTAATCAAGAGATTCAACTGGATGCAGAAGCATTTCTGAAACGAGTCCGCCTAATCCCGAACCAATCAAGAGCACGTGTTTTGGCGATGGATGCTGGGTCATCACCAGATGGGCAATCTGGGCATATTCGTATTCATTGGGAAAGGCAGAGGCGTATTGTCCATTGAGATAAATGTTATATTGTTCGGCCTGTCTGCCTATATCAATATGCTGGTATTTTGAGTCCGCGGAGGTCATCAGTTCAATGTGAGGGTTCAAGGTATTCCATCGCATTTTTGCAGACAATGCCTCGGCCTTGTCAGGGATTGGCGAAAACCAAACCGTAATCATAACCAATGCCAGAGCCAGAGAAATAATGCCCAAAACCCTTTTTATCTTCTTATTCTCTTCTCCACTGGAATAGACTTGTCCCTTTCTGTGAAAATTGAAAAGTAAAAAGAATAAAAGAACAAACAAGCCTGTATTCAGCAGTGTGATAATTTTAAACGGATGAAATCTTGAAACCAGGAAAAATGAAAATATGAGCCCTCCAAAGAGGCTGCCCATGGATTCTATAATGTAAACGACTCCAATGTCCACAGCAGCATCACGTGTAGCGCCTAATATAACCTTTGATGAGAACGGAAAGATGAAGCCGACGATAAAGCTGAAAGGAAGGATTAGTCCGATAGAGGTGAGAAGTAATGGCAGGAGAGAAATGTATTCACCGATCCCGACACTCAAAAGGCCGCGTATACCACGCACAAAAACAATTTGTACGGGCAACACAAAACACATAACCATCAACGTAATCACAAAAACAGTGAATGCGTGTTTAAAGGTGTACTCGATCTTTGCACCGGCAAAGGCACCAGTCGCAATACCGAGAAACCATGCGCCAAAGACGATGCCAAGGCATAGCTCGTTGCCATAGAAGATATTCAGGAACTCACGAATCAACATCACCTGGGCAATGGTTGCGTAACAGCCGATGGCCGCAATGCAAAGGGATGTTAAAAATAAGACACGAAATATCTTGTTTTGCATGTTTTTTATTTGAAATGCCTTATGAAAAGGGTAAACTAAGTTTCGCTGATTTTACTTCAAGTTTTATCATATTATACTACTTATGCTAAAAATATCCGGCAAAATTTAGTGACAAACAATATTCTGCATGAACCACATACGAAATAAAAGCCTCCATAATTATTCCACTTCAAATGATACTATAATCCGGCAAGAGGCATGGTCTAAATATGATTGGTTCGCCATACTAACCCTATTCCTCCTTACACTGGCGTACTTCTATAACGTTGTTATCCCCGACGGTTCGAGTGTACTGAGCGATCAGAATACAGATACCCGGCATCAGCTATTTTACTGGAGATATTTTGGTTTTAATACTTTAGCCAAAGGGATAATACCCCTCTGGAATCCGTACATTTACGGTGGAACACCCTTCGTAGGTGGATTGCAATCCGCCATATTCTATCCACTCAATCTGATTTATCTCATATTCCCTATTCATGTAGCTATCAATTACAGCATTATCCTCCATGTATTTTTATCGGGCGTATTTACCTACTTATATCTCAGATTTATAAAGTTAAATCCAAAATCCAAAATCGTTCGACTGAGCGCTCACGACGAAGTCCGAAATCCGAAATTTTATACGGACAGGCTTTCACGTTCAAGCTGCATGGTTTCGTCCATTATATTTATGTTCTGCGCACCCCAGATATTTCACGTCTATCCGGGACACCTGCCCAATCTGTGTACGATGATATGGCTGCCCCTCATCCTTTTATTCTCAGAACTCTTTATTCGTAACAGAAATTATTTATATGCATTCTTTGGAGGGGTTGCGGTAGCGTTTAATATATTAGCGGGACACCCTCAATACTTTTTTTACACTGCCATTGCCGTGGTTGCATATTTTATCATACGCATTATCCAGGAGTTCGGAGAACACAGGCATTGGAAATATGTCGGTTATCATGCATCTGGAGTTTTTATTATATACACGATAGGCGTTTTACTTGCCGCCATTCAATTATTGCCGGCCTTTGAGATGATTAAACACTCTACCCGGCAAGCGCTTTCCTACGAATGGGTTGGTCAGTTCTCCTTTGCGCCAGAAAATTTTATCACTCTTTTCATTCCTGAATTCTTTGGGAATTCACTAAAAACGCCGTACTGGGGGCGATACTACCTCTGGGAGATGTCCCTGTATGTTGGTATCGTTCCCTTAATGCTGTGTGCACTTGCCTCATTTTATAATAGAAATAAATTCGCAAAAACCTTCCTTATTATGGCATTAATCACCACGATCCTTGCACTGGGCAAATTTACGCCGCTCTTTAAAATTCTTTATACCATTGTTCCCGGATTCAATATGTTTCGGGGGAACTCTAAATTTATATTTATTATTGCCTTCTCCCTTTCGGTACTTTCAGGCATCGGGGCAGAATACCTGCGAAATAATATTCTTACCAAAAAAAAGGTTTCTACTTTCTTTTATATTACTTGTGGCATTGTTGCTGTGATAAGCGTGTTTCTTTTAATCTTCTTTTTATTCGGGGCAGGGTATGGGACATGGCACGGTATTATTGATAAAATCTGCCTCTTGGGCGACCGATACACCACCTTGCCCAATTTGAAAGACCCTGAGTTTTTACGTGCAACCTTTGCGGTCGCAACAAAGAGCGCCGTAAAATTCATCATCCTTATGATATTAAGCCTGCTTGTCATAGGCTTATGTATAAACGGCAGGTTAAAAAGGCAGATTATAATCCCCATCACCCTGGCACTCATATTTGGAGACCTCTGGTTTTTTGGAAACCAATATATGGTAACCTTTGATTCCAGACAATGTTTTTGGGATAAAGAAATGCTCAGTATTTTGAAAAGCAATCCAGAAGCGTCCCGCATCACAACCGTCGGTCATTTCGAGTTGAATCAGGGCATGGCGCACGGCATTTCTAATATCGGGGGATACGACGCAAACGTTATTAAAGAATACAGTGAATTTATAAACCTTTCGGATGGTAAGCCCATAGAAGATCCACGCATTGTTATGGAGGTCAGGCAAATTTCAAAGCTGACCAATCTGCTTAATTTAAAATATATACTCCTTCCTGCTAATGTAAGGATAGAACACCCAGCTATTAAACTGGTCTTCAATAACTCGAAATATGCCCTTTTTGATAATACACAGGCGCTGCCTCGCACATTTATCGTCCATGAGGCCAAAACACTTGAGGGAAGGAATGCCATATTTAAAGGACTCGCCAGCAGTGAATTTAATCCGTTAAAATACGTTATTCTGGAAGAACCAACCAAGCTCACAAGGAATATAAGCAGCGAAAATTATCAGCAAGAACCCAACCCGACAATCGTTGAATACTCGCCAAATAGAGTTACAATAAAGGCAACTTTGTCGGATGATGGCTATCTTGTCCTTGGCGACACATTTTATCCGGGCTGGAATGCGTATGTTGATGGGAAGAAACGGCGGGTATTAAAGACAGACTACATTCTGCGATCCGTCTTTCTTGAAAAAGGCGATCACATGGTAAAGTTTGTTTACGAACCGAAATCTTTTACCATCGGCATGGTTATTACACTTACCAGCATGGTTATTCTGATTCCTGTATCTGTATTTCATAACAAGATAGCTTATCGTAAAAAACCTGTAAGTTAACAAAGATCCGAAGACATTGAAAACAAGACTTGTCCACACCGTTAGTTATTTTACTTATTGAATACAATATGAAGCATGTCTTGCATCTCAAATCCACATATGGTAAGAACGACTACAATCCTCATGCTTTAAGTCCCGTGTCAAGCCAGTCAAATACTTGGTCAAAAAACGATTGGCTTGCTGTGCTAATTCTATTCCTTCTTTCCCTCGCGTATTTTTACAGTGTTATTATCCCCTCGGATTATCGTGTTCTGGGTGATGAAAATTCTGATATGCGCAACCAATATTTTTGCTGGAGGTATTTTGGCTTCAATACCCTGTCAAAGGGAATACTCCCTCTCTGGAATCCTTACGCTTGTTGTGGAATACCCTTTATTGCAGGAGTGCAATCCGCCATATTTTATCCACTCAATCTGATATTTCTTATATTGCCTATTCATACGGCCATTAATTACAGTATCATCTTGCATGTTTTTTTATCGGGAGTATTTACCTATCTCTATCTCAGATTTATAAAATTAAATTCGCAATCCGCAGTCCAAAATCCGCAATTGTATTCAGACAGACTTTCCCGCTCAAGCTGTATGGTTTCGTCTATTATATTCATGTTCTGCGCGCCGCAAATATTTCACGTCTATGCAGGACACCTAACAATTCTCTGTGCAATAATGTGGCTACCCCTTATTCTTTTATTTTCAGAGATATTTATTTGTGCAAATAATTATTTATATGCGCTCCTGGGTGGGGTCACAGTTGCATGTAATATATTAGCAGGTCAACCTCAATATTCTTTTTATACCGCCATTGTTGTATTTGTGTACTTTATCATACGCATTATCCAGGAATTTAATAATCATTGGGACTGGAAATCTGCTGGGTATCGTATATCGGGGTTTTTGAT
>JAUSDH010000204.1 GCA_030650655.1 Candidatus Brocadiaceae bacterium | reverse complement strand
ACAAGGGTCGTGAAATCTCAATGACCCCCGTTAGAAAGTTTGGAAGAGGCTTCAAACCCCTCCCCACACTGTATTTTCTCAAACTCCGCCCTTTCGGACGGAGACTCCTTTCTAACGGGGTGAATATCTCACGAATTACCGCCATACCCACCCCTAAATCCCCTCCCAAGAGGGGATTTTCTAACTTGTCAGAATTATGAAACCTTTGGTACCTATTTTTTGTTTTACAAATCGTATTTGTTTTATATAGTGTTTCATTAACATTTTTCGAAAGGAGACAGGACGTGAAGCGTATTGGATATTTTATAGGCGTTGTAGGTGTTGCACTTGTATTAATGACCTCTTATGCAGTAAAAACGACGTTTGCATCCAGTTGCTGCGGCACGAAAGAAGCAAGTGCTGCCGAACAGGCTGATACAAAATGCCTGGTCTGTGGTAAGGCCGTAGAAAAGGATAAAGGCGTAAAGGTGGAGTGCGAGGGTAAGACGATTGTTTTATGCTGCAAAGATTGTGAGGCCGTGTTTAAAAAGGATCCTTGTAAATTCTGCAAAGACGAGAAATGTGAGAAAAAGAAAGAGCATCACTAAGGCGTAGTATTACGATAACCAATAATAGCGTTGTAATTAAAAAGGCGTTCTTGCGTGGATAAAATGCAAGAACGCCTTTATTCTTTACAGAAATATCTTTTAAGAACTTATAACCACCCCTCTTTCCCCTCCTTCGCAAGGAGGGTATGAAGGGAAGGTCTTCCATCAATTATTTACCATATTGGTTATGGACACGAAAACCGCCTGTCTGCGTGCGGGGACGCACAGGCAGGCATAAATAAAATGGAAATTTCTATACAATTAAATTAATCTTTCGGCTCTTTTACGATAAATGTGCCTTCAGGCGGGCTGAAGAGAATAGTCTTTACGCGTTCCTGCCATAGATTACCAAATTCCTTTGACTCTTCCTCAGATGCCTTACCCGATATTACGAGAGGCATCAGCTTATCTATACGCTCGCTCACCGGTACAGGGTCAACACTATATGTTAATTCTATTCTTTTCCCGCTATCAACTCTTTGAAATATTATAGCGCAGGTTGCTTTGGGATCGGGCGAAAGTTCTTTATTGAAGGTCATCAAATTATATCTTCCATACTTCCCGGCAGGGCCGAGTCCCTTAAATCCACTTTCAGCCGATGCACCCGTTATTAACGTAACCACCTGGGATATCGGACCATTTACCTTATAATCGACACTTCCTTTAAATGTAACCTTTATATTTCCTCTTACCGGCACTTCTTCGCCATACAGTGCCTTTAATGCAATCTGCGTCGATTTATAGGCGCCAGCAACTGCCGGACATGAATGCCCCGCAAATTTTACAGCATCAGCATACGTAAAGATAAAGACCTCTCCCCTGTCCATAGCGCCGAGCACAACGGCTAAAGGGTCCTTGATCTTTATTGGTTCTGCGCTAGCAAAGAAATCTTTACTGTATTTTGTTTGCCCCTCTGCAGAAACATGCCTCTGCACGGTAATACAGCTTGCGACAGCTATACCAAAAGCACACAAAAATAACCATTTTAATGAGCACATATTGTACAATCCATTTTTCATCCTTAAACTCCTTTCAATAGAAAACAATTCCAATAATTCTTTATTGCAGAATCAATAAAACTCACTTAAAATATGAAATAATAAATAGGCTGCCGTTTGCAGCAGTTTTTAAAGCTCCCCTCTAAAAAGAGGGGTTTGGGGGTGTGTAAACATACCATTAACACACCCCTTTATCCCCTCTTTCTAGAGGGGAAACTATGTATCTGATTAATTTCCTTAACTTCAGGGTAACATTTCAGCACCCCACCTAGCCTCCCCCATCGAGGGGGAGGAAGCGTTTTTCCCCCGCCCCTGGTGGGAGGGGTTAGGGGAGGGGGTGAACTGATACACTTCAGGATAGTTTACGCTGGCGAACTTATTTAGGCAAGTTTATTATGATGAAAAAACTCAGGATTGGCGCTGTCCCTTACATGAACGCCAAACCATTGATTTATGGATTGGATCAATACCCGGATGAAATTGAGATGGTATTTGAAGTGCCTTCTCTTTTGCCAGGTATGCTGAATAACGATCAGATAGACGTGGCAATTATTCCTTCCATTGAATACTTTAGAAACAGCAATTACGCCATTATCCCTGACATTTCAATCGCCTCGCTTGGAACAGTTGAGAGTGTAAAGATTTTTTCTAAGCTACCACTACAAAATATCCGTTCTGCCGCATTAGACAAAAGCTCATTAACCTCCTGTGCGCTTACAAGGATTATTCTCAAGGAACAATATCATCTTTCTCCTCAATACAGCCAGTGGAACAAGCAATACGATATTGAGGGTACGGATACCGATGCCGTTCTTATCATCGGAGATAACGCCTTAAAGATAATTGACAATGGATACATCACATTGGATTTGGGTCAGTCATGGTATGAATTCACCGGACTGCCTTTTGTTTACGCCCTTTGGGTCGTTAAAAGGGATCGGCGTATACCGGGAATAAACAATTTGCTAAAAAGTGCAAAGGAAGAAGGTATTCGGGCAATAAGGACATTGGCAACAACAGAATCGCAACGGCTTCAACTAACACACGAGAGATGCCTGAATTACCTTACAAACTCGATTCGATATGATTTTGGCAAAGACGAAATAAATGGATTTTTGGCATTTTATCAGCATGCAGTATCTTTAGGACTCGCCCCAAAAGGTTTGGAGGTTGTTTTCAATGAGTCCTAACCTGTACGAGCCAGAACATGTAGCGCGACATTTATGTCGCTGTCCTGCGAACTGAAGTTCGCGCGACACGAGGGGCGACGTTAAATTGTTTTTGCCGAAAATGTAAAAATATTTTTGTTAAGAGACCGATATGGCCATTCTATCCAGTGAGATCGAAGATATCCTCGAAAAATCATTAAATAACGAGAGATTATCTTCAAAGGAATGTCTAAAGCTGTTCTCTATAAAAGAGCTTACTAGCTTAGGAATAGCGGCAGATGCAGTATGCAAACAAAAACATCCGGAAGATTACAGGACGTACATCATCGACAGGAATATTAATTACACGAATATCTGTACATCGGGTTGTAAATTTTGCGCCTTTTATAGAGAAGTTGAACATAGCGATGGATATATCATCTCTAAAAATTCTTTGTTCAGGAAAATTGAAGAAACGCTCGCCCTGGGTGGAAGGCAAATCCTTATGCAGGGCGGTCTGCATCCGTCATTAAAATTGGATTTTTACACAGACCTGTTAAAATCTGTTAAATCGAAGTACGATGTCCATATCCACGCCTTTTCACCGCCAGAAATTGTACATTTTTCAAAATTAAATGGTATCCCGGTGCGGGACGTCATACAAAAACTCAGGAAAGCAGGGCTTGACTCGATTCCCGGCGGCGGCGCTGAAATTCTTTCGGACCGATGTCGTAATATCTTGAGTCCAAATAAATGCACTGCTCAGGAATGGATTGACGTAATGCGGGAAGCCCATAATCTTGGAATGCGAACTACAGCTACCATGATGTTCGGTCATATCGAAACCGTGGAAGAGCGAATCGAACATCTTGATAAAATCCGGAAACTCCAGGATGAAACGGGCGGATTTACTGCCTTTATTGCCTGGACATTTCAGCCGAAAAATACCCGATTGGATACTGCGTTAATCGGAAGCTTTGATTATTTAAAAACGACAGCCATTTCACGGCTGTATCTGGATAATATTGCAAATATCCAGGCGTCATGGGTTACACAAGGAGCAAAGATTGCCCAACTCTCTTTAAAATTCGGTGCAAACGATATGGGGAGCACGATGATTGAGGAAAATGTGGTCAGAGCAGCGGGAGTGAGTTATCGAATGGACAAAGAGGAAATTGAACTACTTATCAATGATCTTGGATATGAGGCAAGGCAAAGGGATTTGTATTATCAGACACTTTAAAACTACAAGTATTTAGCCACGAATTAGCACAAATAAACACGATTCTCACAGCGGGTTCACTCAAGTTTGTAACTTGAACCTACCATTTCTTCGCTGGTTCAATCGTCCCCGATTGAACCTAAACATTTAGTATAATTCCGTCTCACAGCACAAGTTCAAGCTTTAGAGTACCGTTCAAATATATGGTTCAATCTGCAAGATTGAACCAGCCTTGAAATTTATGACGTTCACTATAGTTCAAATTACGTACTACAAACATATCGTTCGAATAATGTTTTTCCCGAATCGTATTGAGAACTTGATTGAGCAATTTCATAGAGTAACCCCCTTTTGTTATTTTGCGTTTCAATATTAAAACACAATTGACAAAACAAGTTGAATTACATATATTCACAATGCGAAAATCAAGAATGTCTGTAATTTATTACCGCTTTTAGTCGGTATAATCTATGTTCTACTGATAAGAAACAAGAAATATGAATTGTACCCTTAAAGATTTCGATAACCATTTAATGAACGGTCTAGACTTTTGCAAGAAGGCTTACGGTCTTTTTGAAGAAACAAGAAGAAGTCCCAATGGAATCGAGAGGCTGAGGCTCATAAAAGGCAGACCAGAAAAAAAGGTTATAGAAGAGTTGCTGCCTATTGCGCGGTACATTCAAGCGAGATATAGTCATTGCAGGCAAATAAAGGTTAGATGGATAGACGGCAAGCAGAATTATGATGCTCGCCTCCTGTTTGCAGGTATCCTCGTAGAGAAGCGCTTAGCACCAAAAAGGCAATACGTCGAAGTTACAACGGCCGTCCACGAAAACGACCATATTTCACGACGTCTTATGAATGAGCAGGGTCACACATTTGGAGTGAAAGGAGTTCAGAAGGACCCACACACCGGAAAATACGTTTCCCTCCCGCATGTCTATACTAACTACGAGGCGCAAGAGGATCTAGCCCAAAAAATATTGGAAAGAATAAAGGCAAAAAATAAAAAAGAGTACCCACGGCGGACAACACTAATAATCCAGTGCTTCTTAGATACGCTTTTTTGGGAAAATGAATGGGAGTATGCGATTAAGATGGTCAAAAGTAGCGGGGTTGAGCATAGGTTTCACGAAATCTTTCTGTTTGACGCTAACCACCACTATTCGGCCACCCTCTATGGCACTGGTAGAAAAAGGAAAAAGATGCCGTAGAGAAAAATAATGGAGAGAATAAGGGAGGGTCAAACTTTCATTATTCAATAACTAATTGTTCTCAGATCGCATCCTGATGTGATATGATAAAAAGTGCCTTCAATTCGTAATGGTCTCGTCATGGCACAAATCTTATCTATTCCTTATACGTTGTCGATTGAAATATGTATGAAGGTTTGATCCTTTATGTGCTTTTGGGATGCATACAGGAGAATATATGAAAGTATATCTTGATAACTGCTGTTTTAACCGTCCTTACGACAATCAGGATCATTTGTCCATCAAACTCGAAACCGAAGCGAAACTCCGCATACAGGAAATGATAAAAGAGAAAAAACTACTTTTAATCTGGTCTTTCATGCTGGATTATGAAAACAGCGCCAATCCTGGAACAAGCAAGAGAAACTCAATATATGAATGGCATAATTATTCATCAGCTTATGTCTCGTTTAAAGAGGATATCTTGCAGTTGTCACAAAAAATAGCAGACCTGGGATTTGGGAAAAAGGATTCGATACATTTATCATGTGCCATAACAGGCAAATCTGAGTATTTTATAACGGTTGATAATGGTATACTGTGTAAGAACAATAGTATGTCTGATATTAAGATAATAGATCCGATTTCATTTATCAGAATAATGGAGGAAACAATATGAGAAGCGATTACGAAATTTGCGATGATGGATTAAAAATCCTGTTTTCCGAGATGGATATTCTTGAAGCGGAAAAATTCATCACATTGATAAAACAGGATAAGTTTGATTACGCTCAGTGGAGAAAAAAACTCTGGGAAGATAAATCTCTGGAAGAAATTTGCATGAAAGGCGATGAGTTTTCCAAAAAATTACGACCATAAATAAGCGAAACATAAAATCAAGATGTGTTGCAAATTAAGAGGCAGTCTGATTTATGGGATTTAACGAACTCAACAGCATGGGGAAATGAAGGACACATCCCATATTTCTTGACATTAAAGGGAGGAGAAAGGGTCGCCTTAAATATTAAATAATTAGTTAGAATCCCTATGATAACACAATAAGCAACACGCGTAGAGTAGAAAAGGTATTGGGAAAGGTTTTGAAAATGAGAAAGGAATACGATTTTTCTAAGGCACAGAACAAACCATTGATTTCGCTATCCATAAAAACGAGTTATTCAACAGAATTATCTATGCTATAAATCACCAAATTTATGCAACTGATTTCAGCACTGCAGATATGCTACTTTTATCAATAACAACCTCGATGTACCATCCATCTCTAAACATGCCGGCGTTTAATACAACGGTATCACCGATTTTGTCCTTGCCTCTTGATTCATGAATATGACCTGATAGACAGATATGGGGCTTGTATTTGAGAACAAAGTCCCTGACCGTTTGACTTCCTACATGCATACCACTCCGAATGACATCTATCGCCGTATCCTTTGGAGGTGTGTGACATACCATGATCTTCCATTTTGCATCTTTTACCTTGCTATAGCCATCGGTTAAGTATTTTTTTATATCCGTCTCAGTTATTTCTGAAGGTGTGTTAAAGGGCGTCGGACTTGAGCCACCGCAACCAAATAAACCAATATCTTCAAATATATATCCATTCCCATGCAGGTTTATACCCTCTTTGGTTAAGTATCCGTCTACTTCAGGTTGATCAAGATTACCATATTGTGCCAGCAGATGTTTATTATATTTTTTTACAGAATCTAACACCTTTTTTGCTTCAACTATACCATGATAATTTGTTAAATCACCCGAAACTACTATTAAATCCGCCGTTTCCATGATTGTCTTTATCTTTACAAGATTACTCGTATCTTCATGAATATCACCAAAAGAAATAATCTTCATCATTCCTCCCAAGATTTAGTTAATTAGGACGCTGATTTTCGCAGATTGAGATGATCTTTTTTTATAGTCAGCGTCAAAAGAAAGTTGTCATTTCGAAGGAGCAGAGGGACTGAGAAATCCTTGTTTCGACCTAGATGGAGAAATCTTAGATTCCTCGCTTTGCTCGGAATGACAGGCATTCAATGTCAACTTATTTAAGTCGTTTACTATAAATGCCTTTATTATCTTTTCAGTTAGTTCAGAATATTTGTAATCTTGTAAATCAGCGTTCATCTGCGTCCAATTTAGATTTTTTTGCTTTTTAATTAAGCAACCCGATCTTTTTTTCTACTGCATCACGAATCTTACCCTCGTGTACCAAACAACACATCGCATTTATATCCTGAGAGAGGACACGATCCTCCTCCAGGTGTGAGATATGTTCTCTGATTTTACGATACGCCTCCATTGTCCCCATACCTGCCTTGAGGTTGGTAAACAAATCCATTGCCTGGGCGGCACAGAGTAATTCTATAGAAACGACATACTCAGCATTCTTAAGCACTTCGCGGCATTTTCTTGCGGCAATCGTCCCCATGCTTACATGGTCTTCCTTGTTAGCTGATGTAGGAATTGAATCAACACTGGCTGGATGGGCAAGCACTTTGTTTTCAGAGACGAGCGCTGCCGCTGTATACTGTGCTATCATAAAGCCTGAGTTGAGACCGGCTTCTTTTATGAGAAAGGCTGGTAAACCGCTCAATTGAGGGTTAACAAGCCGCTCAATGCGTCTTTCGGAAATATTGGCAATCCCTGACAGGGCAATGGCAAGAAAATCCAGCGCCAGCGCAACCGGCTGACCGTGAAAGTTTCCGCCGGATACAATCTGGTCATTATCGGGGAAAATCAAAGGGTTATCAGTCGCCGCATTCATCTCAATTTCTATCACCCTTCTCGCATAATGAAGCGCATCAAGGGAAGCGCCGTGTACCTGAGGCGAGCATCGAATAGAATATGCATCCTGCACACGGGAACAATCTTTATGGGACGATACTATTTCGCTATTCCGTGTAATGCGTCTGAGATTATCGGCGCTTATAATCTGACCCGGATGCGGCCTCACATCGTGTATTTTTTTATCTAGTTCGATATTTGATGCCAGCAAGACCTCTAAGCTCATCCCGGCGGCAATGTCAGCCGTCTTGAGTAAATTTAAGGCATCATAGACCGTAAGGGCGCCTATGGCCGTCATAACCTGCGTTCCATTGATCAGCGCCAGCCCTTCTCCTGCGTCAAGATCGACTAAATTAATACCCGCCTCTTCCATAGCAGCTTTTCCCCTGCAAATTCTGCCCTTGTAGATTGCCTGTCCCTGCCCCACTAAAACCAGCGCCATATGGGCAAGAGGCGCCAAATCACCGCTGGCTCCGACAGAACCTTTTTCAGGCATCAGTGGATATATACCCTTGTTATACATCTCCACGACCGTCTTTAATGTCTCCAGCTTGATGCCTGCATGACCCTTCGACAGATTATTAATTTTAAGAAGCAATGTAGCCCTCGTTATTTCTTCGTCCAGATTATTCCCAACGCCTGCCGCATGGCTCATTAATATGTTTCTTTGTAATTGTTTCGCCTGATTTTTTGAGATAACCACGTCACTCAAGGCGCCAAATCCAGTAGTCAGCCCATAGATAACCCGTTTACCCTTTAACGCATTGTCAACGGTCTCGCGTGCCTTAATTACCTTTATCTCAGCCTCCTCGCTCAGCATCACCTGCTTTCTCTCCCTCACTCCTTGAATAAATTGGTTAAGAGAAAGGTTTTCACCATTTAAGACAATGTATTCCACAGAAAACTCCATTATAAATAATACTGACAACCCAATAACATTAAGTTTATAGTCAAACAAATCAAATTTTTGAAATTGTGTTCGTCAGTTATAAGAGAATTCTTGTACATACACAAAATCGTGTTGAATCAAATCAATCATAGACAAATAAGTTTATCCATGAATTCCTGACCCACCCCTGACCCCTCCCAAGAGGGGAATAGAAAAGTCCCCTCTTGGGAGGGGATTTAGGGGTGGGTTCTGATACAATAAAACGTAATTACACGCTATAATTTTGAGTAATTGCGAATTCTCAGAGTCATTTCGAAAAATATAAGATGCTTTTAGCTATAAGTGTCTAGCGTTTTAACCAACCTTACCACCTCATCAATAGACGAGTATTTTTGGGGAAACTCTATCCTGGGCCTCTCGATGACTACCGTATCTATTCCTTCATTGCGTGCTGCATTAATCTTTTCCAGTACCCCTCCTGCCTTCCCACTTTCTTTAGTCACCATCGTATTGATTCGATACTGTCTGAACATTGCCCGGTTCAAATCCTCTGAAAACGGGCCGTGCATGGCGATAATGTTTGTAGGAGGAATCCCTATATCAAGGCATAATGCAATGTGCTCAGGCACAGGCAGGATACGCACATATAATTCCTTTTCCTCCTTTAAGACGACAAACCTAGCAACACTCGATATGCCAGTCGTCAGGAATATTCTTTTGCCAAGCGTTCTGGACTTGTCTACAGCCTCTGCCATTGTCTTGACTTTGTAGATTAAGGGATGTATTGGGATTGATATCTCCTCCCTTTCGAAACGAAGATAACGAATATTGGTTTTTTTGCAGGCATCCATTGCATTCTGAGACACCTCTATAGCATACGGATGTGTGGCATCCACCACAGTATCTACTCCCCTTTCCTTTATCAAACGAGAAAACCCATTTGCATCCAAACGACCTTGCAGACAAACTGCTTCCATTCCCGCCTGCTCAAACATCTTTTTGCCATATTCAGTTGCAACAGTTGTCAAGAGACTCACTCCCTCGCCATGAAGTCTTCTGACAATCTCTTTGCCTTCTTCTGTACCAGATAATACAAGGATCATAGGATATTTCTCGCTATCTATGCTTAAACATTGAACTATTTAAAAAGCTTTGTTATAGTACATAAAATATAATACATGGTCAATCTCAAAAATATTGGCAATTGAACACATATGCGGATTATAAAATACCCACTTTTCTACGTGATTGGTATAACCATTTATCTCATCCTAAAATTTCAGTGGCGTTTTGTACTCACCTATCTCTTCTCAGAGCCCAAGGCTAAGAAAATCGATCCTGAACCTATTTCGAATGTTTATAAAAATGATGAAATAGCCCTTGTATCTATTGTACAAGGGGATAATATTTATGAAATGCTCAAGGAAGGTCTGGGGCTATTGGGTGGTCTGGAAAGGCTGGACATTAAAGGAAAGTCCATCCTTATAAAACCCAATATCGTCAATCGTTATCCAAGTCCGGCCAATACAAATCCACTCGTGATCAAAAATCTGATAAAAATCCTGCATGAGTACGGAGTGTCTAAAATATTTGTAGGTGATATGTCTGCCATCTTTGCACTACCCACAAAGAAAAATGCTATTAAATCAGGTCTCTGGGAGGCTATTAGCGACGAAAACATGACGTTTATACCCTTTGAGGATTACGGCTGGGTAGAAGTAGATATACCACATGGAAGATTTGTAAAGAAGGCTATCGTGTCAGAATTTATTTATAACGTAGACAGAGTTATCAATGTCCCCGTCATTAAGACTCACAGTTATGCCAATTATACTATTTCACTAAAAAACTTCATCGGGGCTATCCACCCACAACAGCGCCCTTACTTCATTGCGCCAGACTTTTGGGACGAAGTCATCGCGGAATTAAATGCAGCATACACACCCCATCTCAATATTCTTGATGGGACAAAAATATTTATCAAAGGCGGCCCAACGAGAGGCACCGTAGCTGCACCTAATCTTATCGTTGTTACTGGCGATAGAATTGCTGCCGATGTTGTAGGATTAAGTGTAATCAGGGCGTTTGGTGGATGGGAACGACTAAACAGTATGGATGTATGGGAACAACGTCAAATTAAAAGGGCAATAGAATTACATCTTGGAGTCAGCAATCCTTCCGAATTAAAAATTGTATCTAAATGCCTTGGTGCTGGCAAAACCGATTTTGACAAACTCATGGAAAAGATTCATCACGTATTGAATAATGTAAATTAGGCCTTTGGCAACTTTTCCAATGTAGCGCGAACTAAAGTTCGCACTACAACTGCAACTTTGAATTTCCTTAACGTCGAGTTAATTCCCCTTAGAACTAGGGGGATTGAGGGGGTTGTGTTTTTTCTGGGCTATTCCCCATTTTCATGAGGACAAGTTTACAACCCCCTATCCTCCCCCTGTCCCCATCCGGAGGGGGACAGGGGGAGGAAGGGGGATTTTTGTCTGCCACTACAAAGAACCCATATAAATAAAATGAATCATATACAATCAATTTAAACAACGTAGACATTGAGAATTAGCCTGTAGCACGCTTATCGACAATGAAGGCCGCATCGTAAAAGGGATTTGACATGATAACGACAGACATATTAATAGTTGGTGGTGGGATAATCGGTCTTTCCATTGCCAGAGAATTTAACAACAGGCATCCGGATTTAAAGATCACTTTAATTGAAAAAGAGGCCACTGTGGCATGTCATGCGAGCGGCAGAAATAGCGGCGTACTTCACGCCGGCTTTTACTATACGCCGGATAGTTTAAAATCGAGATTTACGGTAGAAGGAAATAAACTTCTAACCGATTACTGTTTGAAAAACAATCTATCCATAAATCGGTGCGGAAAAGTTGTAGTAGCAAAGGATGAAAAGGAACTGGACAGTATATTTGAACTAAAAAGGAGGGGCGATACAAATGGCGTAGATTTAGAGTTAATTGATGAAAAAAGGCTGGAAGAGATCGAGCCAAATGCAAGGTCTTTCGATAAGGCATTATATTCACCAACAACTTCCGTAGTAAATCCAAAAGAAGTAGTCGGACATATAGCTGATACCTTGAAAGGAAAGGTAAATATTTTATTCAACGAGAAGTTTATTAAAAGCGACGATACCAACACAATAAGCACCAATACACACAAGATAAAATTCAAACATTTGATCAATTCAGCAGGTCTCTATGCAGATAAGATAGCTCATCAATTTGGAATTGGGCAAAAATACACCTTGATTCCATTCAAGGGTTTATACATGGAATATAAAGACAGTAATTTAATTCACAAGCACATATATCCAGTGCCTAATTTAAAAAATCCCTTCCTTGGTGTCCATTTTACCATTACGATAAGTGGGAAAGTGAAGATTGGCCCAACTGCAATTCCAGCCTTCTGGAGGGAAAATTACGAGGGCGTCTCGAATTTTAATCTGAACGAATTTCTTGAGGTTTTGTTTTATGAGGCAAAGCTCTTTTTCACCAATGCCTTTAATTTTAGAAGTCTAACCTTCGAGGAGTTCAAAAAATATTACCGGAACTATTTTATACAACAAGCCACTCATTTGGTGAAAAAAATCGATATAAACAAGTTTGGTAATTATCTAACCCCGGGAATCAGGGCACAATTACTCGACAAAAAACAAATGAAACTGGTAATGGATTTCGTTGTCGAACATGGAGAAAATTCCACGCATGTATTAAATGCAGTATCGCCTGCGTTCACATCTGCCTTTTCATTTAGCAAGTTTATCGTTGACGAAGTAGAAAAGGCAATAGATCACTAAATAAACGTTGTTACTTTTTCATCCCTTTCAGATCTCATTTTTCAAAGCTCATTTCAGCATTGCATCGTATATTTCAAAAAGAAACTACGCTATTATAGAGTTTCATATTTAAAGTTATCATCTACAATTCTTGTAGGATAATGAAAACAAAAGGATTATGGATATATTTTTATGCGAGATTTGCTATTACATAAAGGAACAGTGATTGCGTATGTGATTAAGGTAGCATTCACAAGAAAAATACTGATTCTTCTGTCCTTGTATTTAATTCATCACTCTCGTGGAGCACGTCTCAATATTACATATTACTTCGAATTTAAATATTAGTTTGCATATCCTTTACCACGCATGGACAGCCGTGTGGCCTGTCTGCGAATTTGAAGGTGAAGGACAAAATATCTAGGAGGTGAAATATGGCAGTGAGCAAAGATGATATTAATGGCCTTAAGACGAAGCTTTTGGATGCGAGGACCGCGCTTGTTACCATGCTTGGTGAGAGTGATAAGCAAAAACAAGAGGGATGCCGTACAACGGTAAAAAATCTAACAAATGAAACTATATCGCTTTTTTCCACTTTAACGGAAAAAGCAAAAGGTACGAATGCTGAGGGTAAGCTTAAGGAATTGAAAGATGCCTGGGATATCTTCAGGAACACAAGAGATAACGAGGTTATCCCTAATTTTTTTGCTGGAAAGGTAGCCGAAGCAAAGGCTGTAGGAGGCGGTATACAAAAGGAACGGTTCGCAAAAATATCTTCAATGGTTGATGAACTTATAGGATTGACGTAAAAAAAAACATGTAGGGGTTGAAAATCTTCAACCCCTACATTACTCTACCAGATTATTTAAAAATACTGCTTGATACCCCAGAAGGCAGAACTCTTACGGAACGCTTCATCAAGATCGATCTCGACAATTATACCCCATTCATATTCCGGAATCCAGCACCAGGTACCTATCACAGGAACACCCCGATAGTCTGGATAACCTGTAACATCGTACCCTTCACTTCCGCTTAAGCATTCGGATATTCCCTTTGTCAACCTTCCTGACTTAGGACTAATCCCTTTTAGTTCCAAAGCAGTCCTGGTTTTTATCATTTCCTTCCTTTTAAGTTCAATTACAAATCGTGACTCAGTAATAAGAACCCCCTCCGAATCAATAAGATAGGTTTCTCCACTTTCACCAATCTCCATACTTTGCATGAGTTTATTCAACTCCATTGTATCCACTCGAAAAACCACGACACCTGCAAAAGCACCATCATTGTTCTTGATTACAGCAGACACAAACAACGTAGGCACATTACGTTCGACCTTGCCGAACTCATTCAAAATCGGTGTAGTTGAGGGCTTCACGTCACTCACAAATACTCCGTGCTTTTTTGTTTCCAGGAAATAGTCTTCCCCGGAAAAGTTCATATTTACCAGATTTTTTTCTGTCGATAACCTTACGACCCCGGCAGAGTCACAGATAAATATACCTTTATACCCATATTCATCTCTGATAAACTCCAAATAGTTTAGGGCATTTACAAATTCATCCACCGATGCCACACCCTTTGCAAAATGGATAGTCTGCGGCTTACGGGCAATCGCTGCAGCATTATTCTTATGTCCCTCCATCCTCATTTTTAATAATTCGACCTGCCGATGCATAAGACCCCGCAGATTTTTAATGGTAGTATCCTGAAAAAATTTACGAACCTCATTACATGCTTCATCTATGTCAATTTCTGCAACAAGACCCCAATTAAGATACGGCATCCACATCCAATACCCAATCACACTGGTACCCCGATAATCGAGATAACCTGTATCGTTGTACCCTTCTATCCCTTTCAAACATTGCTGAACCGCCTGTGTCAGATTTCCTGTCTTGGGATTTGCCACCTTCAATTCTAATGTTGTCCTCTTCTTTATAAGGCCATCTCCCTTAAGATCAGATGTATACCGGGATGAGGTTAACATGTACCCATCTTTGTTGATTAAATAAACTTCTCCAGTTTCCGTTGCTTTCATGGGTATTATTAATTTTATAAGCTCATTTACGTCAAGCCGAAAGACCAAAGCTCCCAGGACATCCATTTTTTCATTAGTGACCTGGGTCGACACAAACATCGTGGGTAGCCCTAACTCTAACTCACCAAACTCATTCTCGATAGGTACTGTAGAAGGCATGATGTCGGAAAAAAACGTTTTACCCTTAATCGCCTCTTGAAAATATTGTGCAGAGGAAACATCCTTTCCGATATTATTTTTATCCGTCGAAACAATGACCGTACCCGACGGGTTTACAACAAAGACTTCCTTGTAATGATATATATTTTTCAGAAAAGCGAGATATTCAAGGGGTTTAGAAAAATCTGGCTCCAAATTCTCCCGAATTACTGAACTACGATAGACAGGCAAGTTATTGGCAGTAACCCTTATATCTTTCTTTCTGGCATCCACCCAAGCTGTTATAACCTCGGCCTGTTTTCGTGTAATACCCTGCAAGTCCCTTCCTATACCTTCCCTAATGATACCGAAGGTGTCAGGAAAAGCCTTTTTTGCTGTAAACAGTGACAGCAAGGAAATTGCTATAATAAAGGTAGCTATAATTGATTTGGTTGTTTTACGCACTATTCTTCCTCCTTTTCGTTCGAATTTTGGAACATACTTCCCTATTTCCACCCTATCATAAAAATTATCAGCTAACGTATTATACATTGGGTTTTTTAAAATTCAAAATAATTAAGCATTTTAATACAAACACAATATTCAAACTGGCAAAACCTCATTATTCCATCGGATTACGCATTTTTTTATAAAATTCGAGCCGCTCTTTGACTACTTTGTCAAACCCATTGTCTGTTGGCTTATAGTATTCCTTACCTTGAAGCTCTTCTGGCATGTATACCTGTTCGGCATAACCACCAAAGCTATGTGGATATTTGTACCCCTTTCCATATCCCATATCTTTCATCAGGGGTGTTGGGGCATTTCTTATGTGAGACGGCACCGCCAATGCGCCTTTCTCCCGGACATCTTTCAATGCCTCTAAATAAGCCATGTAGGAGGCATTGCTTTTAGGAGCACAGGCAAGATAGGCAACACCCTGGGCAAGGGGTATCCAACCTTCTGGCGTACCCACAAAATGAAATGCATCCTTAACGGCAACCGCCAATTGAAGTGCCGCCGGATCCGCATTGCCAATATCCTCCGATGCAAATATGATCATACGACGCACAATAAAAAGAGGGTCTTCACCTGCATCCAGCATACGTGCCAGCCAATAGAGGGCTGCATCCGGATCACTTCCCCGCATGGATTTAATAAATGCTGAAATTACATTGTAATGTTCTTCTCCACCCTTGTCATACAGGAGTGCTTTCCTTTGCATTGCCTCCTGGGCAATTTCCGAGGTTACTGTTCGCTTACCATCTTGATCAGGTTTCGTAAGCATGACAGCCGTCTCCATAGTGTTTAAAGCCACCCGGGCATCTCCATGAGAAAGGCGTGCAATAAAATCAAAGACATCATCCTGAATTTCTACTTTCAGGTTGCCAAGCCCTCGTTCTCTGTCCTGTAATGCGTTACTCATAATAGTCTTTAGGTGATCATCGATGAGTTGTTCCAGTACCAATACCTTACAACGAGACAAAAGCGGGGCATTCACCTCAAAGGATGGGTTTTCTGTCGTGGCGCCAATCAGAGTTATCGTACCGTCTTCCACATGATGCAGGAAGGCGTCCTGCTGCGCCTTGTTAAACCGGTGAATTTCATCAACAAAGAGAATGGTTTTTTTGTTGTAATATTTAAGTTGTTCCCTGGCTTCTTCGACAACTTCCCGGATATCCTTAACCCCTGATAGTACTGCCGAGAAGGAAACAAAGTGGGCATCTACTGACTGGGCAATAATAGAGGCCAGCGTTGTCTTTCCTACGCCCGGAGGCCCCCAAAGTATCAGAGATACCAGTTCCTTGTTTTCCACCAACCGTTGGAGTATCTTGTTTGGCCCAACGAGATGTTCCTGTCCCACAAACTCTTTCAAATTCTTCGGCCTCATCCGGTCGGCTAGCGGGGCGTTTCTCGTGGTTTTCACCTTTGCATCAAACAAATCCCTTTCTGGTTTTTTGATCGTCAACTAAATTTCCCCTTGTTATTTAGGCGGGTTTGCAGGCTCAGACATTTGAGACCTGGATTCCAGGGCCTCTGCCATCGTATTAATTGCGCCTGCAAGTTCACCAATCTCGTCACCCGATTTATACTGTACCCTTACATGGTAACTGCCCCCGGCAATTTTCCTGGCTGTCTCTGTAATATGGGAAATCGGCGCAGAAATCTTCTTCCCCAAAAAAAAAGCAACAATGATAACCCCCACGGCAACCAATCCAAAGGTAAACAAGATATAATCCCGTAATTCATAAAGTTTTCCATACCCCTCGTTGACATCGATCTCTGCAATCACGCCCCAACCATAATCTGGCATCCAGCGCCAGAATCCTATCACATTCACGCCCCGATAATCGCTGTAACCGTCATCATCAAACCCTTCTGAACCTTTCAGGCACTCACTAACCCCCTTCGTCGCAACATTCGTTAGCGGGTTGACGACCTTCAATTCCAGGGCAGACCGTTTTGTAATCCGATGTTGCCCTTTCAAATCCTCCACAAACTTGGATTCTGTAAGCATATAACCGTATCCATTGATCAGATAGGTTTCCCCGGTCTTACCAATATGAATATTCTGCATCATTGTGTTAATTTCAGAAACGTCTATCCGCAGTGTTACCATTCCCACAACCGAATTCGACCCGTCTTTAATCGGCGCAGAAACGAGCATGGTAGGCACACCAGCCTCTAACATCCCCGATTCATTTTCAATAGGCACATCTGAAGGTATGATATTGGAGGTAAAAAAAACCCCTTTGATAGAAGAACGGAAAAAATCCTTTGCTGAAATATTAGTCCCAACAAGCTCTTTTCTTGAAGCAATTCGCACAATACCCTCCCGGTCTGCAATAAATATCTCTTTAGAACCGTATTCCTTCCATAAGTAATCAAGATATTTAATCGTCTCCATATCTTTCACTAAATCGGTATGTTCAGTACTTCCCGCAATCGACTGTATAATAAGGAGAACAAGGGGATTCTTGGCGATACGTTGGGCATCAGCCGTACGTTCTTCCATCCATTTTGTAATCAATTCCGTCTGCTTTCGTACCGATCCTTCCAGGTTTTTAATAATCTCGTCTTTTAAGGCTTGAAAGGTGATGGGGTAAACAACGAGTCGCATGACAATGAGCGGTAGAAATGTTAAGACCAGGAAAAAAATACTGAGTTTACTTTTTGTCGGCTTGAACAAGATTTTACTCCACAATTATTTTCTTCAAAAAACTTTCATCTCACCGCAAAGACGCAAAGGGAACGTTGAGTAGAGACAGGTTTAAAACCTGTCTCTACATGCAAACTTTGCGTTCTTTGCGTCTCTGCGGTGAATTATTATTTTATTTTTTCGGTACCTTTTCCCAATCGGCTAAGAACCTTTTGACGCCATCATCAGTAAGTGGATGCTGAACAAGCATGTCAAATACATTAAAGGGAATCGTCGCTACATCAGCACCCATCATAGCTGCATCCCGCACGTGTATTGGATTCCGAATACTGGCGACAATGATTTCCGTTTGGAATCCATAGTTGTCGTAAATGGTACGAATCTCCTCGATCAAATCCATACCTACCTGCCCTCTGTCGTCGAGTCTCCCGACAAATGGACTGACATAGGTACCGCCTGCCTTTGCCGCAAGAAGCGCCTGATTAGAGGAGAAACAGAGGGTTACGTTGGTTTTGATGCCCTCTTCGGTCAATCTTTTTACGGCCTTTAAACCATTTTTAATTAAGGGTATTTTGACCACAATATTATCAGCTATTTTTGCCAATTCCCTTGCCTCTTTGATCATACCTTCTGTATCCAGGCTCACCACTTCAGCACTAACAGGGCCTTGTACGATAGAACATATTTCTTCAATCGTTTCACGAAATGGACGACCCGTTTTGGCAATCAAAGAAGGATTTGTCGTTACTCCATCCAGAATGCCCAGGCTATGCGCCTCCCGAATTTCTTTCACATCTGCCGTATCAATAAAAAATTTCATTTCCTTTCCTTTCTTATCTTAACTATTTGCCTCGAATAAACACGAATTTACATGGATAACACATTTATGTATGTTGGGTTGAATATTAAATACTTAATATTACAAAACAATTACTTTACTTTGAATGTACCTTAACATTTTTGGCCTTCACTTTGTATTTGCTTCTTGTAAATTCCAGGTCTCTTTTCTCTGCTTCAGGATCTTCTTTATACAACTGACTCAATTTTTCTCGTATTTCTCTCATCATCTTTACTGCATCAAAATTTTTATCTTTCATAAAGCACCTCCATCGGACTTCTTATTTCTAAGAGTGGATATCCGTATTTAAGATTCACAGCATTATAATGCCTGATTTTCGTTAAATTAACTATGTGTTTAAAGTTCCAACTAACCAAAACGTCACCCCTGTTAACCGTTGCTATGGCTATATGCTGTGCATCTACCAAGAATCCATCACAACCACACCTTCTTGAATATAACAGCGTGCTAACGCCTTTGTCTCATCATTCAAAACAACATATTCTTTGTGTTCTTCTGGTATTTCCCCAACTAAGCTCCTTACCTTTAGCGGTGCATCTTCCAGTTCCCTTAATGTCAAATCTGAAATTACAGCAACTTTAAAACCACGCATAAACTCTTCCACCAGCTTGTTCGACCACTCCTCAAACTCTGCGTCAAAACATCCTCCAAACACGGAGGTATCCACATATATCTTCATCACCATGTTATTGCCTTACCAGAAATTTCACGAAACTGTCTCACGAATTGGATAGACCACATCTGCCCGTAAAGCCTCTGCTGCAAATTCCAGGGCTGCCTGAATTGCCATACTGGTGAGTCTGGGATGGGCTTGAAGAATCTGTTCTACTGTTTCTCCAGTAGCCAGTTTCTCCAGGATTAATTCAACAGTGATTCGTGTTCCAGCAATAACCGGTTTACCCATCATCACCTTTGGATTTGACACAATCCATTTTTTCTTCATTTTTATACACCCATAATGTTTTATTTTGGCTAAATTAATCTGGAACTCAGGAACTCACGAATGTTATTTCAAAAATAAAATTGCATCGAATCTCATGATAACATCACACATTGTAAAACACAGACAAAAAAATATTTCTCTTTTTTCCTGAGTTCATGAGTTCCAGATTCTGTAATATATTCCAGTCCCTCTCGGTTAATAGTAACTGAAATAAGGGAACTTTGATGTATACTTTAAACACACAATTTATACACTAGTAATTCCAATAACAATTGTGTACCGAAGGAACTTGTCTTGCTCTTCACATCTGTTTCCAGCAAAAGTGCGTGTTTTTTCATAAGGTCTTCTTCAGTATATAATTTGATCTGTTCAAAGAAACGCTTTGCAAAGAATGGAACGACTTGCAACTCCGATGTAACCTTGTGCTCATCCCCTCCCTGCTTTAATATTTGCTTTGCCCTCCACAGCCGTTTAATCTGCCATGCCAGGAGGCTGATAATCCTCACTGAATCCTCGCCATGAGTCAACATCTGGCTAAGAATTTTTAGCGCCCCCGCTGCATTTCTTTGCGCAACGGCATCGGTCAACTCAAACACCGTACGGCTTCTATCCACGCCCACGAGTGCATCCACATCCCTTTCATCGATGGTTGTTTTCTCGCTCAGATAAATGGATAACTTTTCCAGGTGTTTATCTATAATCGCCAGATTATTACCCACGTCTTCGACCAGCTTCTGGGCTGCTGCAGAGGAAATGTTCTTTTTGTAATGTTTTGCACGAGTGGGAATCCAACCTGGCAAGAGATGGTCCTTTAGCCTTTTGCATTCAATCGATATTCCGACCTTGTCTACAAGGGTTGCCAGTTTTGTCCGTTTGTCCCATTTACTACACACCAAAACCAGAGAGGCATGATTTGAGGGCGTTTGCAAATATTTTTCGAGGTTTTCCCGATTCTTTTCTACGAAAACATCTGCCTCTTCCACGACTACCAGCTTGTTTTTGCCGGCAAAAAATGGTATGGTTCTCAATTCGTCGAATATTACGCCGCCAGAGGTTTCGTCCCCCTTAAACTCGACCAGAGATAGGCTTGGGTCGGTATCCTTGAGAGAATGCGTTTTTACTGCCAAACTCGCCTCATTGATAAAAAAATCCTCATCTCCACAAAATACATATATTGGAAATTTTTTGTCTTTCTCTAATAATGCCTTAAATTGGTAAATATCCATGTTGTTTATTAATTTTTAGCCACACTGTTCCACCTATGGTGGAAAATCGTAAAAAACATTTACGATTTTTGTCAAAGGCACGCAACGGAGGCGGTTATGATGTCCGTATCATCGGACGGTTACGTTGTTCATGTTTCAAGACGTAACCGATAAACGCCTTACGAAACGGGTATCGTTGCCGTAACCGCTTTTCGGTCTCCTAAAAAGAATGTCCATTGGACATCGCTCACACGATCGTGTTGAGTTCTAGGTACTCTGTGGCTAAAGTGTTGTATTAAACTGTTGTTTCCTTTATCCTCTGGGCAATCCCTGCTACCATAAAGTAGACCTCATCTGCCTCATCAGCTATTATCTGATTAGCGCTGCCCGCAATATCCCTGAACACCCGTGATAGGGCATTATCAGGCACAATACCAAGTCCAACTTCATTTGATACGATAATAACGTCCGATTTTGACTCGCGACACACCTTGCAGAGCTTATTAATTTCATCAAGTATTTGCGACTGCTTTTGTTTTAGAACTTCCCTCTGCCTGTCAGCGCCACCGGCTGGATTTGCCGCATTATCATCCAAAAGCATGTTTGTAATATATAAGGTAATACAATCGATATAAACAACTCCTGCCTTCTCATTCAGGTTCGATATAACCCTGTCTACATGAAAGGGAACTTCAATGGTCTTCCAATTAAAGGGACGTCGTGCACGATGGATTTGAATCCGTTCGCGCATCTCATCGTCTTTAACCTCTGCGGTCGCAATATAAACAACATTATTATACCTTCTAGCAAGCCCTTCCGCAAAGGCAGATTTGCCACTCCGCGCGCCGCCAAGAACAAAGGTCATTTTCGCCATTGTAGATACTTCAAGTTAGAAAGTCCCCTCTCTGGAGGGGATTTAGGGGTGGGTAAGTCGGTAATTTGTGAGATATTCACTGAGATTTCATGACCAAGGGGCCCACCCCTAACCCCTCCCAAGAGGGGAATAATTTGTACCATTATAAAATATGTGGATTTAGTCAAACACGGAGACACAGAAATACAAGCAAACTATTGGCTATCCAAATATTAAAAGACTTAGCAAAAACAACAGTTCAGTGATTTCATTAGTTGCCCCCAAAGTATCCCCTGTCATACCGCCAATTTTTCT
Organism: Candidatus Brocadiaceae bacterium; assembly: GCA_030650655.1. Lineage (GTDB taxonomy): Bacteria > Planctomycetota > Brocadiia > Brocadiales > Brocadiaceae > Wunengus. Next base: position 1,662 of record JAUSDH010000204.1, on the reverse strand, counting down.
TTTAATATACCAAATCCAAATCAGGGTGAAAATAAGAATTATTGTAAATATTGTAAACCCATTCAGCCCGTAAAAAAACCATAATAGAAATATTGGAAGAAGCGAAACATAGACAATATGTTTCCGTGTAGTACTCCCTAAAATAAAACTTCCAGTACCCGATTCACTTCTGGCGTATTTCGATGACCCCGCCGCACAGACCTGCGCCCATCTCCCCACAACTGGCATTAATAGCAACGCAGCACATTTATTTGCCAGGATAGGCGAGATGAAACAGGACACGCATTTTACGCTAGCATCAAAAGACGAATAATTTATCTTAAAAATTTCACCAATGCTATGGAAGCTAAGGTATTTGAGTCCGAGCAAGCAAATCAGCCCAATAGCCCCAAAGCTGCCTATGCGGCTGTCCTTCATTATTTCCAGCCGTTTTTCCTTATTCCAGCCACCCCAGATGCCATCGCAGGTGTCGGCAAGTCCATCAAGGTGTAATGCCCCTGTTATTGCAATAGAAACAAGGATAATTAAGGCATCCGTAATAAGCGGTGGAAAAAAGAAATAGAGCGGCAGGTATACTGCAGACAGGAACACGCCAATACACAAACCCACAACTGGAAACCAGCAGACAACAGAACCGAAATCCTTTGGCTTTATCCTATCTTCCCTGTCAATTGGAATGATGGTGAGAAATTTAAGCGCCCATAAGAAATTGTTCATACTTTTATGAGCTTATAAATTTTGGCAAAAACTGTCAACTAGAATCCTTTTTTACGTCAAATCATTTTTATGATAGAATTGCCGCTCCAGGTTGCCAAATATCGTATTTGGGACTGTAGTAATTTAGAATTTTGGTATTAGTTTAGCTTTTGAAAAATAACATTGCAGAAAATAAAGATACTCCCCTCTCATAAGAGGGGACGGTGGTGTGACATGCCTTGAAGTATGAAAACCTAAGTGATTGTAAATATCAGTTATATGTACTGTATTTTAAACAGGAGATCGTAATGAAAATCAGCTATGACCCAGAAGTAGATGCCCTGTATATTCGTTTAATCGAGGGAGAGTATGAATGCAGAACACTTAGACTACACGAGTGTAAAACCGTAATGTGGCAGAGCCGCAACTAAAAAATTCTTCTCTTTCCCCCCTTCGCAACGGGGGATAAAGGGGCGGGTGTAAAAACTGCATTTCAAGGCATACTATTTTATCTTATTAGAACCCAGGAATAATACGAAATGTTTTAATAAATCCACATCAAAGCTTCCCTTCATTTCGTCGCTCATGACCCTTAACGCCGGGAATGGCGACTGTGCAAAAGCATATGATCTCCTTGTCGTTAAGGCGTCGTATACATCCACAATACCTGCTAACTTGCCATATTTATGTAACATCTCGCCTCTAATTCCTTTTGGATACCCAGTACCGTTACATTTCTCATGATGCTGTATAACAGGAATTACTGCAATGCTCTCAAAACAGCCCGACTGTATTATATTCTCAACTCCCAGTTCTACATGCATCTTTATCCTCTCGAATTCGTCCTTGGTTAGTTTTCCCCTTTTATTAATTATTTCGTGTTCAATCTGTGTCTTGCCAATATCGTGTAACAATAACCCTGTCGTAAGGACGTGGAGTTCTTTACTATCAAATTTTAAATACTTC
>JAUSDH010000196.1 GCA_030650655.1 Candidatus Brocadiaceae bacterium | reverse complement strand
TGATCGAGTGTTTTTCTTAAATCACAAAGGATGCATTTTGGAAGCAAAGGGAAAAACATTGGTAGTCATACATAAGACAGAAATCACTTCCAAATTGTGCAATGATGCCCCGAAGGGCAAAAACTTATCCCCTTATAGGTGGAAACCCAAAGCCACCTGCTCTGCAGGTGGCTTCTTTACTATTTGCAAGTGCTCACACCGTCCAGTAATGCATAGTTATCATTTAATCTGGAGTAGATTTGTCTTGCTTTTGAAAACTCTTCAAATACCTGAAGTAGTCTCCATCCGTGGTAAGGATGAGATGGGTTTGTTTCGTGAAGGTCGATTCGTATGTTTCCAGGGTTTTAGTGAAGGAATAGAATTCTGGCGCCTTTTCGTATGCCTCGGCGTAGATCTTTATGGCCTCGGCATTGGCCTGTCCCATGGTTTCCTCGGCAGTCCTATACCCTTCCGATTCAATGCGTTCCAGTTCCCTCTTCATAGAACCCAGGATTTCGGCCTCTTCTCTCCGTCCCTCTGATTCGTACTTGTTGGCAATACGGATACGTTCGGAACGCATCCGGTCATAGATTTTGGGAATGACGGCCTCGACGTAATTGATGTATTTTATCCGAACGTCAACCAGTTCAATTCCGTAGCGGCCTTCCAGTGCACGTGCAGCCATTTTCCGGATTTCTTCAACGATCTTATCACGCCCCATGGTAATCAATACCTTTTTAATATCCTCTGCATCTTCCAGTTCTTTTGTCGTATATTCCAGCTTACGGTTGGTATTTCTTAAGACCTCTTTTAAGGTATATGCGCTGACCACGTTTTTGACTGCCGATTCAATTACCTCATCCAGCACGCCCTGACCGCGCGACTCCGTTCCCAGTGATGTATAGAATTTGAGTGGGTCTATAATCTTCCATCGCGCCCATGTGCCTACGCCGATATTTTCCTTGTCCCTCGTCAGAATATCGCTCGGTTCCCCGCTCCACTCCAGCAACCGCTTATCAAAATATCTGACCTCCTGGATAAACGGCGATTTTACATAAAGTCCGGGTTCTGTAACTGTTCGGGTGGGTTTTCCGAACTGTGTGATAACGGCCTGCAACCGCACGTCCACGACATATAATGATGCCTTTAAACAAATCAACACAGCAGCTACGGCAATGATTGTTATAATAATAATCGTCTTCTTCATTTCTTCACTCCTTCCGGATTGATCTCAAACATAGGCAGGAGACCCTTTATATCCTTGTCAATGATGTATAACTTTTCACATTTCGGGATGACCTTTGACATGGTTTCCAGATATAGCCTGCGCCGCGTCACGTCTTCGGCCTTTTTGTATTCTTCATAGACGGCAAGGAATGCCTTGATGTCTCCCGTGGCCTCATTGACCCTTCTGATTCGGTATCCTTCAGCCTCTTTGATGACCTGCTGTTTTTTCCCTTCGGCAGCGGGCAGTATCTTATTCTTTTGCCCTTCTGCTTCATTAATAATTCTGTCCCTTATTTGAATCGCCTGATTCACGGCATTAAAAGCGTCTTTTACGGGTTCTGGTGGATTAACCCCCTTGAGCAGTACCGTCTGGATGTCAATGCCGCATTTATAACCGTCCAAAATCCTCTGAAGATCTTCTTTGGACTTTTGCTCGATCTCCGTCCTGCCAACTGTCAAGACCTCATCAATAGAGCGATCCCCGACCAGTGTGCGCATGGCGGCCTGTGAAACGTCACGAATGGTTTCTCTGACGTTTCTTACATTGAAAAAATACTCTTCTAATGCCTTTATTTTGTACCGAATGACCCAGTGCACCTCGGCGCTGTTAATGTCACCGGTAAGCATCAATCTTTCTCCTCTTGCATCTGGATATTCATAACCAATCATACTGGAAGATCCTCGCTGCTCTGTCCTGAATCCGAATTCTTCGTTGTAAATACGCTTGACCTCTCCTTTCAGTATCTTATCAATACCGTAAGGAAGCTTGGTATGGAGTCCGGGACCTACCGTCTCTTTATAGCTGCCGAATCTCAGGATAACGGCCTCTTCGTTTGCCCTTACCGTGTAAAAGGCAGTATATCCCGTAATAATAACGAAGATGATAATCAATATGGGTGGTATAAATTTTTTCATCGATCCCCATGGGATATCCTCGAAACGTACATCTTGTGGTCTTTTGTACTGTCCGTAATCTGGCATATCGGTTCCTCCTTATAAAACTTTCGCGATCTCGTCCACCTTGAATGTCGGCATTTTTACAAGTTTACCTTTTGTAAAAAGGTTTAACCCCTCACTTTTTTTGGTAAGTCTTCCAATTAGTGTACATAGTATACCATTCTTTGCGAGGATGGCAATAACTTCTTTTGTGTCTTTCGGGTCGAGGGCAATCAATAAAGCTCCTGATGCGATGAGGCCGAGCGGCAGGATATTGAATAGTTTGCAAATCTGTTCGGTCTCTTCATAACACGGAATTTTTTCTGCATCAATGATAACTCCAGTTCCCGACGCCTTTGCAAGTTCCATTATACCGGTAGCCAACCCACCTTCCGTCGGATCATGCATGGCGTGGATTTTGGCTGCTTTATTGGCTAACAAGGCGTCTGCAACGACACTTAATCCTGGTTTGTCTATGAATGCCTGTGCCCTTTTGAGGAATCGGTCGCCAAATTTCTTTCTTATTGGAACAGACTTTTCCCGTGCGATAATAGCCGTTCCTTCTATGGCAATACCCTTTGTGAGCAAAAGGTCATCGCCCGGTTTCGCATGGGCGTTTACCACAAGCTTATCCTTTTCGACCTCACCCAGCATGTGGCCAACGACAAGGGGACGATCTATTTTATGTGAAATTTCGGTATGGCCTCCGCACAGGGTGATATTGAGTTTTTGGGTTGATTTAATAATATCCCTGAAAATTTGCGTTGCCAGTTTTCCATTTGTCTTTCCTTCAGGCAGCAATAACGTTGCCAGGAACCACTTTGGAGTCGCCCCCATCGTGGCGATGTCATTGGCATTTATGTTGACGGCATACCAGCCGATGCGGTGTGTGGTAAAGGTAATGGGATCAGTCTTGGCTACAAGATATTTCTTCCCAAAGTCGATGACGGCTGCGTCCTCACCAATCCCTGGGCCTACAATAATCCTGGGGTCTTTGATGGGATTTAGGTTTAAGAGTTTTTCCAGGAGTCGGTAATCAAGTTTACCTACGGGGAAGTAGTTCATAACTAACTATAACAAGATTGAACACAATTTAAACCAACATTTACGAATTACGATTTCTGATTTGCGATTTTTTCAATTTAAAATCGTAATTTGTAAATCGTAAATCTTGTCTAAAACGTATATCGCACTGATCTGTCTAAATAGTAAATAAGGCTGGGTAACCTCTTACGTTTATATAACATCCCGTATATCCTTTAAACCAACCTGTTCCCGGCTCATAAAGGGTTCGCCGTAATCAACGCGTATCAGATTGCCGTAATATTGGTTCTTTGCCGTTAGGGAGTTGCTAATATATTTCCAACGTGCATCATCGTAAGCAAACTGGGATTGGTAGACCATTGCGCTCTGGAGTTTCTTTTCGAATTCCTTACTGATATCCAGGATAAATGATGGTGTAACGTGTACACGGAAATGTGAACAGAGATAATAAAAGATGTGAGGAGGATAGCATGGCTCTCCGGGAATATCCGATTTCGTCAGTTTAGCATAGAATCGGGCTGCCTCACCAATCTGTGTGGTTTGAATGTGGTCGGGGTGGGCATCGATCCAGTAAGGAAGGAAAATAATCTGAGGGCGTATCTTTCGAATTACCGCAGCGACCTTTTTACGAGCTTCTATGCCGTCCATAAGATAACGATTCGGCAGGTCGAGCACCGTTCTGCTCTTTATGCCTAACAGTGTGGTTGATTGTTCCCATTCCTTCCTTCGGATTTCGGGACTGCCGTGGGGAGTGGGTTCGCCATTCGTCAGGTCGAGGATATGGACATCATATCCCAGAGCGACCAATTTCAGAATACTCCCCCCCATGCCGCCTTCGACATCATCGGGGTGAGGGCCTATAGCAAGAATAGTTGTCATAATATTCATTCTTTAACCAGTTCACGGAGAAAAAACTGAAGATAACAATATGATATGGTAAATATAAAACCAATTCAAGCCAGAAAATCCTTGAGCGGTATTACCGCAACCAAAGAAATACCACTTTAGCAAAAATAACCCGTTCGATGATTGCGGGTATCTTTCTTAGAGAAAGGTTGTTTCGTTTGATGGACAAAGGGCGAGACAAGCCTATCATCTGATTATCGATGCCTGCTGGTTCTGGAAAAACAACCCGTGCTAACTTCAGGGAAACTGTACTTAATTCTATGAATTAAAAATTATGTATGGTGTCCCTAGAATTATTGGCTATGATTTCGGAACAAATCGAGCAGTCGCAGCTATTTCCTGGGCAATTATCTTCTGTCCTGGCTTGTCTACCGGCCAGCCGATGATATTGGCATGGTTCTTTGGCGTGGATGTTGGCTCAATGCGTAAGGATTGTGCTTTGACTGCAGTGGCATGAATGTCAGCCCTGCCGTATAACTTGAGGGATCTTTTATCAGCCACACTTTGCCCTGTTTTCCACAGATCAAACTCTGATAATTCTCTGTGGCGAGTGACTGAGAGGTAGGGATATGGATAGGGCATAAAAACATCAGGACGGACAGTTTGATCGAGTCTAATCCATTTGCTGAACAAGACAAATCGAGCCAGCAACTCATTGTCGGTCACCGGCGGCAATTCGGTCTCATTTCTCATTATAATCCCACCTGACGAATTATGTCCATGATAACATCAGGCACTTCACCCCAAAATGATTCTGTCCCATATCTTTTTTTATGTCCCAGCAATGCCGCATAGTGCAATTCACCTTCGGGACTGATACTGACCGAAAGGGTATGACGGGGAGACTTATACCATTCCAGCGTAATATGTCCATCCGGTTCAGCGCCCACTGTCGGGGCAATTGTTCCTAAAGGTAAGGCTTCTAAGACATTTATTGCTTGCTGGAATGTTTTAGTGGTAACGGGAGCAGCTCCATACCCATCCCAATTTTCAACGTCACATTGCTTAACCATTTCACAAAGCTCATCTATAGCACCCATCACACCTAAACCTAATGAATATGCAGATTGCATACTACGACGCCCCTCATTTAATTGTTTAGCGATATATTGTGCCGTCTCACCGGTGGCATCGGTAGATATGTGGCTGAAAGCTAAGTGAGCCGAAGTAATCATTTCTGCTATCATCTGAACGCCTCCATTGCTTTTGTTGTTATATTGCCATAAAAAACCTTATTTTTCAACCAACGCATTTCAGCCAGACACTGCTCGATTATTCCAGCCTTAGGTTCGAATGGTTGTATGGTAAAGACGTCTATATCAAGAATCAAACCGATTTTCTTGTCAGTTGTTTTATCAGGTGGTTGTATAGTCCGCCTTATATTTATGGCATACGGGTAACCAGGAACGCCTAGTACTTCGTGGTGGAAAAAACTACCTATCGGAAGATCCAACCCCTGTGGTTTCTGTGGCAAGATTTGCAGATAATTTTCCAACTGTTCATCCAGAGACAATCCCATACGGTTTATAAAGCGCAACCCCACACGTTGAATCTCTGTAGGTTTCGCCAGATTCATATGAAGCTGCCACAGGCGAAGCCCTTCGCCGCAAAATTGTTTCCAACTATTATAAGGTTGTAAGCGGCTGAATAAAAAACTGTCCCGGTTAAACTGGGCAATATGTAACTTATCGGCTGATTCAAAGCGCAATCCCTTCCAGCCCATGTCCAAGAATTTACCTTCGGTCTTTTCTCCAACCCCAATCCTAACCTTAAACTCAGACGTGAATTCTCTTTGAGATTGAACATTGGGATAGTCAGTTAATTCGGTTTTAAGCTGCTTAGTTATCAGAGGTTCATCCCACGTCATCTTGGCTTGCGCTCGAACTTCTATCGCGGCCTCAACAATTGGCGCCTTCGTCAGGCGTGGAAAGATTTCTTCCGTATTTATTCTAAATTTAGAAGCCAAACTCATCTATCACCTCGGATAAACACGCAGTCATATTTTATCATGGTGCGAGGCCGAGAGTTTTAATCCATTTATTTATCTGCTTGTTTTTCATATGGTTAACATGTCAAGCCGTTGCATTCCCCTCGCGATAAATGATAGGAAATCGCTTTTCCCCATTGCATGGATAGCTTAACAAAAATGAAGATCATTGCAAGCTTTTTCCATTTTTTCAGCTTAATTAAACACGAAAGAGGAGTAAAATAAAAAGGACGGCGTGAAAATATAGAAGAATTATAAATAGATAAGTATTTGCAACATTGCCCGATTTTTCTGAAGGAATTGAAGGAAATTAAATAAACTATCCCTGTCTCCTGTAGTAAAGGCATAAACCAAATGGTTCTGTTTAGCGCAATACAGATTCGTCATAATTGGGCCAATTATCATCGAAGAGTTCATAAGTCAACTCATTGTTTTCAGACAACAAACAGGAACAAATAGGAGACACAAATAGGGACCAATTTCAGAATACTCCCCCCATGCCGCCTTCGACATCATCAGGGTGAGGACCTATAGCAAGAATAGTTGTCATAATAACCGTGTAATGTGCGGTTTAGATTGTTTTTGCATTTATTCCGTCTCGAACTGGCCAGCCTTGTGAAGATATTTTGGCTGGTTGAGTTCTGATATTCTCAGGATATATTCGGCATCGTTAATTTTCGTGTACCAGTGTCCGGTAGCACGTGCCGTGTTTGTTACGGCAACATAAAGGCCAACGAGCATAAGGGCATAAAGACCGTAATGGATTTTCTTGCGGTCTCCAACCAGTTTCATATCCAGCGCTCCGTTAACAGGACAGGCATTGACGCAGTCGTAGCAGGCCACGCATTCGTGGGTCAGGACATGTTTCTTTTTCTCCACAAGAATATGCATTGCGCATGCCCTGGTGCATTTTCCGCAATTGATACATTTCCCGGTATCGCGTGTGATTCTCATGGGGCTTGCGTATGCTATAATACCGAGCAATGCGCCATACGGACAAAAGAAACGGCACCAAAAGTTTTTATTAACAAGCGAAATAATCAAGATGGAAAGGATTACCGATAGCGCCATTCCTGACATGTTTGTGAAAAACTTCAGCATCTTTACGTCTGCCACGCGAATAAAAGGCACGCGGGTGTACATAACCTCCAACTGTGCAATAGGCATTTTGATGATAATGACCTGAATAAAAAAGGCAAGGATTGCATATTTCCATGAGCGGGCAATCGTATCATTAACCCTGTCCGACCAGATTTTCCTGGGCACAACAAATGGAAGCGCCATAGCCAGGATATAAGCTGGCGTCAGATACATAAAAATTGGGGATTTAAAGGATTCCATGGTTAATACCTCTATGATCAGCAAAACGATGATAGGGGTAAAAATAAGGCCGAAGCCCGCAGTAATTCGCGTGGGGATGTTTCGTATTAAATAGGTAGCTCGTTGCGGCAGTTTTTTCAGAAACCAATCTCCCAGACGCCACTCCCACTCAGAAATAGTACCAACAGGGCAAATCCAGCCGCAAAAGCCCCTCCTGAAAAACAGAGCCGTCAGAAGCAGTGTTCCAAAGATAACAAAACCCGCAGGATGAATAGTACTGATTCGACCTGTACCGAAAAAATATTTTGTGCCCATGAGTGCGCTGATCGGCAGGAAGGATTCAACACCGGGCGGTCTTGGCATGTAAAACCCCTTTCCGCCGGCCTCACAGTATTTCACAAAGGTATAAAATTGCCAGCCGATGACGAGCACGACAATACAGAATGCTATTTGTACAGACCAGCGCAGTCTCTGGGAATTAATCCATTTCCCCTTGTTTTTGCCTGACTTTTTGGTTTTTGGCGGTTGATTTTCAATAGGTATATCCCGAACGGGTACAGGTGCTGAATTACGTTGTTTTACCTCTTCCAAGTAACAAACCTCCCTAATTTACTTTAATAGTAGAAACTTCTTTCCCATTTTATGTGGTCAGACTCTTAAAACATATTATTATCATCTTTTCTATACACTTTACAAATCTACCTTCACCCTGCTAATGAATTCACTCATAAAATCCATCTTACTAAAATATAGACAAGGGATTAAAGCAGTTAGATTTGGTTGTGGCTATATAATGCCGTGAGGGACATTTTCTATAAGTATGCCCTCTTTTTTTATCTCCCACACAAGCGGATCTTCGTCTATAAAGGTATCGGGCCTGAATGGAACAGGTTCTATACGGGAGTCAATTTCATAGGATAGTTTTGTTAAACGAATTCGTTCGTCAAAGCGATCGTATGTAATATCCGGAGAAATAACTGCGACATCAATGTCACTCCAGGTATTCTCTGTCCCTTTCACATAAGAGCCAAAGAGATATGCAGATTCTATACGAATACCTTGTTCGTTTAATTTGGTAAGAAATCTTCGAACTGTCTCTATTATTGAAGCATTGACTTTAACCACTTAAAAATCTCCTCTACTTGTTTTAGCTCCATTCTAGTAAAATCTTCAGTGCATTTGTTCCTGAAACTTCTTCTCTCATCAGGGTATCTCGATTCCAGGTTAAAGGCTGTAATTTTAATAAGCCGATCTCTCTGAACTTCGTTTAACGGGATATTTGCTATTTCAGCTAATCTGATTAGATTATGGATATAGGGTGCTTGGTCAGCCTTTCTGACCACATAGATAGCCTTTAACAGTTTTTCACCCGAAAGGTGTCCAAAGAAAAGGGCGTAGGAGTAATCTTCTTTCTCAAACAAATGCCATGCTACCTGCAATGCTTCGGCAGCTTCTTCTAACCAAAAATCTCTAAGTTTTTCTACATTCATTTGAAGGGTCTTTAATTTTTCTTTGCTTATAGGTTACTATGGGACAGAATAATCGCTAAAACACTTGATTCAGTTCACGTTAAAGTTTAAAATACTTTAACGTATTGCAATATCCATCCAAGCATTGACATATTATGATAATCGAAATTAACCTTTGTATGCAAGCAATTTTGGTGTAGACATTTTATGGAATCGAACAAAAAAACCTTTAAGTCAGGCTTTGTAGCTATAGTAGGTAAGCCGAACGTGGGTAAATCAACCCTGATCAATGATTTTTTGGGATGCAAATTATCCATCGTTACTCCTAAACCCCAAACAACTCGGAAAAAAATCATGGGTGTATTGACCAAGGAGGATTGTCAAATCGTCTTTTATGATACGCCGGGCATTATGGAGCCAAAATATGAGTTACAAAAATACATGGTAAAAGAAGCCTACGAGGCCATAGAAGATGCGGATGTAATCTTGATGATGGCAGAACCTTTTGAACCGCCTGCCGAAAAAGATAAGGATTTTTTTGAAAAATTATCTCACCTTAATATCCCGGTGATTTTAGCGATTAATAAAATAGATTTGGTAGAAAAAGACAGCCTGATACCGATTCTTTCTGCGTATAACCAGCGGTTCAATTTTGCCGAGATTGTGCCAATTTCTGCCTTAAAGGGAACCAATCTCGATTTAATGCTTAATCTTGTTGTGAAATATTTACCGGAGGGAGAGCCTTTCTATCCTGAGGATTACATGACTGATTACAACGAAAGGTTTCTTGCATCTGAAATCATTCGTGAAAAGGTTTTCGAATTTTACGGAGAAGAAATCCCTTATTCCACAACAGTCGAAATTGAAGAGTTTAAGGAACGAGAGGCAGGTAAAGATTTCATCAAGGCCATTATCTTTGTAGAACGTGACTCGCAAAAGGGCATCATTATCGGTGAAAATGGCAAGGCTATCAAGCGAGTCGGCGTCATTGCCAGAGAAGAGATAGAGAAGCAAATAGGCAGAAAGGTGTACCTGGAACTCTGGGTCAAGGTTATGGAGAAATGGCGGAAAGATAAAAAGAAAATGTATAAGCTGGGATATAAATAGATTCCTGCTTTCTCGGAATGACACAGGATGTGTTATTCACCCGATAACACACTCCACCCCCCACACCCCCTCTTTTTGGAGACGGTGTCGTAATTATAACGGGTTTTTGTTAAAAAAATACAAAAGCCATAAGACAGAGAAAAAGGGGTGAGATATAATATATTTCTATGGCTGGAAGAGTTCGAGGAAACGGGAACATGCAGTCCCATCATAATGTATCATTCATATGGCTTACGAGAAGCCTGACACCTGATCATAAGGCCATATCAGAGTTTAGAGCATTACTTTGTTAAAAATTAAGCGGCGAATTTTTTCTTAAGTCGTTTGGATTTAATTTTAAAATAGCCATCGGCAAGTTTTTCGTTCTTTGATAAGGCGTTGGTAGAGGCAAATTCGAGTATGGAATTGACAGCATGTTTGATTTCGTTGAAGGTTTTAGGTTTTGTTTCAAGGATTTTAGTAAGATAGGCATTTTGTTTGATCCAGTAGGTGAGAGTCCATGCAACAAGACAAAGATTCCAGTATCTATCAATCTTGTTGATGTGTCTGACCTGGTAGTGGTCAAAGTAAAAGGTATCCTTTAATTCCTTGAAACAGTGTTCAATACCCCAGTGGAGCAGGTAGTTTGTGATGACCATTTTGGCAGAGGCGCGGCGATCGTTGGTAATAAGGATATGATACTTGTTGTCGTCATCCTTATTCCACTTGCCAAATACGACTACAAACTTGATGGGAACATCACAATCTTTCAGCTTTGCCTCAAACGAATAGGTTTTATGTGAAACTTCAGAGCCATCCGTGGTTTTGAATTTTACGTATTTGATTTTATCGCAGTAATGTTTTTTGATGAGGGTAACGAGCTCATCTGGTTTGATGCAACAGTGTATTTTTTTTACCGGATGGTACATTCACCCTGTTAGATAATTGCTTAAATCGGATAAACAAATATAGGCATTTTTATCTAACAGGGTGAAGATATTTCTGTTGGATTTCATTTCTGAGTAGAAGATTTTACCTTTTTCATGGATGTGTTTGAGGAACCTGGCGGCGGCATACCATGAGTCGAAGACCGTGCCGGAGAAGTCGATGCTTTCTGAGTAGAGGTCGAAAAGTTCTATGGCGATTTGTATTTTGTCTTTAAATTGAGAATGGTTTTCTCCTCTTGGGAATTCAGAGGCAGGGAGATAGGGTATTATGTCGATAGGGAAGTGCTTTGCTTGTGAGACGAAGACTGCGCCAACGCCAACATTGCAGACCTCCTCTCTTTTGAGTGGTCCACAATATTGCCACTTTGCCCCCTCGGTCTTTTTTGCAAAGGGTTTCGGGCATCCGGTGTCATCAATGGCCAGGAGGCCGTCTTTTGTGGAAGCGGTAGTTCTTTGCTTTTGAATGATTTCCAATCTTGTGCGTTTGATGGCCTGGATATCCCATTTTGAATCTGAAAAAAAGTATTGAAATTTCTGATAATCGGTATGAGTTGCTTTTGCCATTGCATCAAGGGAGTTTCTTTTGTAGTCTTTGAACAAGGCATAAATGACAAGGGTAAACATGGCCATTTGTTTTTTGCTAAAACACGAGGAGAAGTGTTTAAGAAATTTATTGAGCAGGGAAATGTTTGCGCCGAAAATACTCAAATCCTTTGCTCCTGTTGTTGGTTGGTCGGAAAGTTCACAAGTGCAATTAATAGCAGGAATAAAGGGATAAATCAAGGGTAAATATTAGTCGCAAAGCATTGAAAAGTCGTAAGTTGTGTCCGACTCAACTTACGACTTAAAAATATTTTTTCACGTGCGGTTTTTAACAAAGTAATGTTTAGATGTAATCATAAAAAAGCACTGAAAGAGATTTTAAAGCAAAGTGTTCGGATATGTAGGGAACTGGACTTAATAGACAGCAAGGTACTCTTTGTGGACGGTACAAAAATCAGGGCGAATGCAGCGCGTGGCAAAAACTATACAAAGCAACACGGCGAGAAAAAGCCGGTTGAAATAGATAAAAACATAGAGGTACTTCTTGATGAATGTGAACGTATTGACAAAGAAAAAGACGCTCAAGATTCATTGGTAAAGATGAAAAAAAATCTTGCAGATAATGAGGAATATCGTAACAGGGTGCAGGATATACTGAACCAATTCAAAGAGCAAGACGGTTACTTTTGTCCAGAAGGACACCGTCTTATGAAGGGAAACAAGATGGGGGCACAAAAGTGGCATACCGTATAACGGATGCTGCTACGTGCAGTGGCTGCAAACACTATGGTGTATGCACAAATTCCAAGAGCGGACGAATGATAGTTCGGTTAACACGGGAAGAGGTCAAAGAGAAGCTTGATGTTCAGGAATTTCAATCTTTAATTATTCCCCTCTAAAAAGAGGGGATAAAGGGGTGTGTAAGTTCGCTGTAACACACCCCAGGCCCCCCTGGTAGGTCGGGCGTCCTCGCCTGACATTATGATGACAAGCGGGGGCGCTTGTCCTACCAATAAGGGGAGTTTAAAAGTCATTGCCGAAGGCAACCTAATTTAAACGGCAATATAAATGGCCTGAGTCTCAGGCGGTATATGTACGATAAAAAACACGGGTTGAACATCCGCTTGGACACATGAAGAGGAATCTTGGGATAACTGACTTTCTTTTGCCTGGAAGGGAAGGTGCGCAAGCGGAGATATCCATTGCCGCAACATGTTTTAATATCGTACGGATGATTACGTTGATTGGCGGTGTTAAAGAGCTCATGGGACAGGTCGTTGCATTACAAAGCTAAGAGTTGTACGAAGAGGTTTTCACCCGCTCACCTCCTATGAAAAAACGATGTTTTTTTTCGATAACCCTTAGTATTCGTTTCCCTTTTATTTTTTTCTCTTGTCAAAGAACAATTGATACCCTTTCCCGTTGTAATTAAGACACAGTCTCTTAGAGGGGATTTAGGGGTGTGTTTATTACCGGCAAATACTTTGCTCCTCCACAAATTATTAAAACCTGATTTTTATTGACATTTTTCAAAAAACTAAATTGATACGAAAAAAGATATTGCATGGATAACCCTATATAAAGATGGTTACAAAGAGGACAGAAACACGCAAGAAACCCCCGCCAAGCTTGATAGTAAAATAAACCTCGATCGGGAAAAGGAGGAAAGAAGACACACACAACATCATAAAAGCCCCTATTATGGGGATGCCTGTGAGCACTGTGGTTTTCGGCATATCTGCGAGGGAAAACACTACCACAGGAGTCACCGCTGGCGAAAGTTTAAAGAAACCGCTACACCATTATTAATTATCCTGGGAATTTGCTTTTTTGTGGCCATTGTCCTTACGTATATGACAGGTAATCTTCCTAACCTTATGGAAAAAATCGTCTCGAAAAACATAGAAAAAGCTATACAGCGGACTACGGCAGAATTTTCAGAGGGGAAATTTAGTCCTGAAGCCCTTAAAGGTTTAGGCAAAAATATTGATATTGAAAAATTAAAAGGGCAAGCACTGAAAAATCTAGGTGGGTTGGGAGGAGATCGCGGGAAAGGACAATCGCCAGATGAATATAAAGGTCAGGAAGACTATCTGAAACACCTACCCAAAGACGATCTCGAAAAATATAAAGAAATGCTGCGAAAGTAAGATTTTATGAAGTTGTAGCTTATTATTTTGGAATTGGGAAAAGCCATGAGAATCTTGCTTTTCTTTGTATTCCAGGTTCATTCTATAGTAAAGATTCCCTGATCTTAAGCGCCAGTGAGAGACAAAGGGGAGGTGATGTCAAATGGATACCCTGAATAATGGCAACACAGAAAATAAAGATTTGGATACCACAGAGAGAAGGGAGAAAGAACGCAGAGATAATGAACAACGAACAGAAAGTGACAGACGCAGCGGCCTGGAAAGCACGAAACGGGATGGGGTCGAAAGAAGATCTGCTGGAGATCATAGCGGGAAAGAGCGAAGAGGCCACGAGAGAAGAAGGCGACACAGTCATCGCCGTTGGAGGAAGTTAAAAAAAACAACCGTGACATTATTGGTTGTTATGGGAATATGTTTCTTTGCAGCCCTTTTACTTACCTATATAACAGGAGGTCTTCCAAACCTTGTCGAAAAGGTTGTCTCAAAAAATATAGAAAAGGCCATACAGCGGACTACGGCAGAATTTGCAGAGGGAAAATTTAGTCCTGAAGCTCTGAAAGGCTTGGGCAAAAATATTGATATTGAAAAATTAAAAGGGCAAGCCATGAGAAACTTAGGGGGATGGGAGGGAGACCGTGGTGAAAAACAATCACCAGATAAATATAAAGGTCAGGAAGATTCTCTGAAATCCATGTCTAGAGACGATCTCGAAAAAAAGAAAGATTACTATAAGGATAAATACAAAGAAATGCTGCAAAGGTAATTAATAGGAGTTGATCAGGGTATCTATAAGTAAATATTGAAAGTCACCATTTTTATGTTCAAGAAAACCAGTGGACAAATTGACATTAAGGTTGTAATCCTCTTTGTATTTATCTTTATCTTTACCCTTATTATGGGAAAGTTCATAATCCGAACGTCGGCTAACCTTGTATTGGGTGCAGTATTCGGGATTGCGGTCTTCATCCTCTGTTTCATTAACGTAAAATACGCCCTCTATACCCTAATATTTTCCATGTTACTTTCTCCGGAATTTGGCACCAGAACAACCGAGGGTGGAGGAATGACCGTTCGGCTGGATGATTTTTTACTGATAATCATAGCCTTTGGTTGGTTTGCAAGAACTGCTATCTATAAAGAATTAGGACTGTTTAAGAAAACACCTTTAAACAGACCCATTCTTTATTATATGTTAGCCTGTGGTGTATCAACAGCGCTTGGAATGATGTTTGGAAAGGTGCAACCATTCAAGGGGTTCTTTTTTCTCTTAAAATATCTTGAGTATTTTATTGTTTATTTCATGGCAATAAATTATCTGCAAGATAGAAAACAAATCAGGAATCTGGTTATTGCGCTGCTCATTGTATTTGTAATTGTTTGTTTTGCCTCTATAGCCCAAATACCACAAGGTGAAAGAATAACCGCTCCATTCGAGGGGAAAGGAGGGGAGCCAAACACCTTAGGGGGATATTTACTCCTGATACTTTCTGTTGTTGGGGGAATTCTCCTTAATACGAATAAAAACGATTCATTTAAATATAAAATATTGCTTGCTTCCATGATTTTCTTTGCAATTATTCCTATATTGTTTTCGCAATCAAGAGGCACGTGGACTGCGGTTATCCCATGTTACCTTACTTTTTTAATAATCAGTAAAAAAAGGGCGCTCCTGGGCATAATGCTTGTGCTGACCCTCGTATTAGGCCCGTTCATGATACCAAAGGCAGTTAAAGAACGTTTTGAGTACACCTTTCAAAAACAAAAGGGATGGGCAGCCAAATACCAGGAAAAAATCGGCGGTGTTACATTAGATACCTCCACTTCAGAAAGAATAAGCAGTATGAAAAAAGCTATGGAGGCGTATGTCAAGCACCCGGTCTTCGGGTATGGAATAACGGGATGGCGTTTTTTGGATGCACAATATCTGAAGACCATGGTTGAAACTGGCATCTTGGGCATTACAGCTCTTGGTTTTTTGTTATACTCAACCCTGCGGGAAACGAGAAGGGTTTACAAAAATACGGAAGATAAATTTCACAAAGGCATAGCCATGGGCTTTTTTGCCGGGACTATTGCTATGATGACCCATGCCCTGGGCGCAAATACATTTATCATCGTGCGCATTATGGAACCCTTCTGGTTCCTCATGGCAATTGTAATCACCATCCCCATGATTCAGGAGGCAGAGAAGTCACAAAAAGGGGCATTGGAAAAGAAGAACGACAAACCCGCCTTTACCCCATCACCATTTATTTTAAGGTGGTAATTTACACTATCAGAATAATTATTCCGATAATCGTAGAAACCAGGGTAGTTATAAACCCCACCTTAAAAAAATCCCAAAACCTCACATGGACGTATTCCTTTGAAAGCTCCAGGACAATCATATTCGCCACTGAACCCATAACCGTTAAATTACCTGCGAATGTACTGCTCATGGCCAATGCATACCACATAGTCTTTGGATCAATAAATGTGTCAATCCACGCTGCCGATAAAAGGACAAAAGGCACATTTGAAACAAGGTTGGAAGCAATGACAGAAAAGACACTGAAATGAATAATTTGGCTGGATGCCGTATTTCCCAGATACGGTTCAACAGCATTGTGAGCCAGGGTTAAAAAGCCCGCCTTATTGATGCCTCCTACCACAATAAATAACCCACTGAAGAATAATAACAGCGTCCAGTCAACTTTTTCCATAGCATGCTGCGGTTTAGTCCCTGATATTATGAGGAGTGCAAGCCCACCTGTTATTGCAGACAAGGGAAGGTTGCCTGTAAAAATAAATCCTAAAAAGATGAAGAAAAGCACAACGAGAGATTTTGTGGTAAGTTTAATATCGAGCTCTGGTTTTATTAATGCAATCGCAGCCATTTTTCTAAAGTTAATATCTTTCCGGAATATTAGATAAATAATACCTACATTGGCTGCAAGGCTGAGCAAACCAATCGGTAATAGGTGGAGCGTAAAGTCCACATAAGGTATTTTCGAAAAAACTCCTATAAGCATGTTTTGTGGATTACCTGTTAAGGTAACTACACTCCCAATGTTGGAAGAGGTAGCCAGCGCTATGAGAAAAGGAACCGGATTGAGCTTCGTCTGGTTTAAGGCAAGTATCAGGAGCGGGGTAAACATCAAACAGATCGTGTCATTCACGAAGAGTGCTGATAGAATGCCGCTGGAAAAGGAAACAAAACATAATAAAAGGAAGGAATTTCTGGCATGGGTAATCAACAAATATGAAAGATATTTGAAGCAATTTGCTATCTTGAGATAGGCAATAACGAGCATCATGCCCAGCAATAACAAAATGGTATTAAAATCAACGGCACGATAAGCCTCATCCAATGTTAACACACCGCAAATCACCATCAATACAGCGCCCAACAACGCCCCTGAAGGTCTGTCCAGTCTGTGCCATTTCATCTTCTGGGCGGAGATGATGATGTAGGTGAGTATAAAAATGAGGAGCGATTTAATAAGCAATTTTTCTAATTTCTTTTACCCGTCTTAACAAAATTGTAGATACGATGATTCTCAAGAAGGATGAAATCGCAAAGAGCGTAAGGAGTTGATAACCGAAGGAACGAGGTACGTGGGTTGCCAGAAAGCCGCCAAGCAGATTGCCCAGGCAAATTGCAATGCCGTTAATTGTGTTAAAATAAGAAATGCAGCGAGTTCGTTTTTCAGGGATGACGGAACCATAAATAAAATTGGAAGAACACAGATTAAATCCTGCCCAAAATATACCTGCGAGTGTTTGGATCACCAATAAAAAATATACATTTCTTGAAAAGAGCCACATTGCAGGCAGTACAGATACAACCAAAGTGCATATTTTTATAATCCGCCGATTCCCGATTGCATCCGCACGACGTCCCCAATAGCCTACGGCCACTATACTGGCAAGGGGAACGGTTGTAGTAACAATTGCGTAGGTAATATAGGAAAATCCGAGGTCTCTGAGCATAAATACCGGGAAAAATGGCGAGGCCAGGAATACTGCAAAACTGAAAGAACTGTGAAACATCACATACTTCCCAAAATTTCCAACATTCAATCTTTGTAAAAATTCTGAAAATGAAAAATAGTGCTCCCTTTTTATCTCAAGAGGCGGTTCGTACATCCTGTTCAGGAAATAACACGAGACATATCTTGAGACCAGAGCAATAAGAAATATGATGGTAAAGCCTGTAAGCGATTGTTTTTTGCATAGATGCAGGATATAACCAGCAAGAAAGGCACTGATTACCGTTACCAGACCAACAATCCTTCCACGTTTACTGAAAAATGCCCCTCTCCTTCTTTCGGGTACGAGGTCTGCCATGAGTGAGCCCCAGGGAGGATTGGCAAAAGATGCGAACAACAAATATAAGGTGGAAAAACAAATAAGCGCCTGTACCTGGATGGATTGTGGTAGATATGGGATCATTGCAACAGGAAGTAGCATGAGGGCCTGAAAGAAAACAGAGAGTACGATAACCTTCTTTCTACTTCCAAGCCGTTCCGTAATGTCGGCAGCCTTGAGTTGCATCAACGAAGAAACTAACTGTGTAAAGGAACTCAATAAACCAATTTGGAGATTACTGGCGCCAATGGCTACGGCAAACGGGTTTATATAGTTGTCTCCAAATCCGGTAGTTGCCGCAAAGGCCACACCGTCTTTGATGGAAAGGTCAAGGCTTCTTTTAACAGCAATTTCTTCGTGTTGTTTATTTTGAGGTGCTTCCACAGATATGAAAATATTAATTAAGGGTATAATCCTCGCAATTTTTTTGCTTCTGCCACACGCCCTATACCCAGCATCAATGCGGCGGTGCGCAGATCAATACCCTTTTTATTGGAAAGCGCTAATACCCTGTTAAACGTACCGACCATGACGTCTTTGAGTTTCTTTTGAACATCTTCTTCGCTCCAGAAATAACACTGGAGGTCCTGTACCCATTCAAAATACGAGACAGTCACGCCACCGGCATTGGCAAGGATATCCGGGACGAGAAACACCTTTTTGTCTTGTAATATTTTATCAGCCTCTGGTGTTGTCGGGCCATTGGCGCCTTCCACGACAATTTTGGCCTTGACCTTATCAGCATTCTTTTCCGTTATCTGTCCTTCTATGGCCGCTGGAACAATGACGTCGCAATCCAGTTCAAAAAGCTCTTCATTTGTTATAGCAGTTGCCTCTTTTAACCCGACAACATGCCTATTTTCTTTAAGATAATGCGTGAGGTACGGAATAAGAATACCTTTGGGATTGTATGCCCCACCGCTAACATCGCTCACAGCCACGATATTACAACCCTGCTCGTAGAGAAGGCGGGCAGCCACAGACCCGACATTTCCCAATCCCTGAATCGCCACTCGCAGACCGCGGAGTTCTTTATATAAAACCCTCGCAGCCTCCATAACCATATAGGCAACACCCTGTCCTGTGCCTTCTGCCCTACCTAGCGAACCACCCAATAACAATGGTTTACCAGTAACGACACCCAGGACGGTATTGCCTTGCTGCATACTGTAAGTATCCATCATCCATGCCATGGTTTGTGAATTGGTGTAAAGATCTGGGGCAGGAATGTCTTTGTCGGGCCCTATGATTTGAACAATTTCGGTGGTATAACGACGGGTCATGCGTTCCAGTTCGTTTTGAGACATTTCTTCAGGGTTGCATTGGACGCCACCTTTGGCGCCGCCATACGGCATGTGCATGAGTGCACATTTCCATGTCATCAACATGGCAAGGGCGGAGACTTCTTCAAGGTCTACATTGGGATGATAACGAATACCGCCTTTGGAAGGGCCGAGCGTAATATCGTGTTGCACCCGATACCCTTTGAATACCTTCGCTTTGCCAGTGTCCATTTTAACAGGTACAGAAACAATAAGGGAGCGTTTTGGATATCTCATACGCTCCCTTATTCCGTCTTCTATCCCTAATATCTCTGCAACGGTATCAAACTGCTTGAGTGCCGTTTCGTAGAGAACATTGTTCTCTTTCATAGATTCTCCTTCTCCTTCCTGCCCGGCGTAATTCACCATCAAAACACAAAAACCTAGATTAAATATTATACTGAATTGATACAGTTTGCCACTTTAATTTCTGTACTGTTCCGATAAGTTTTATTTAGGTAGGTGTTTAACTCTGAAGGTTTTTATATTATATACACTAATCCCCATAATAATTACGCTCAAAAATATGTCAAAAAATATCCCAAGCTCCACTAGCAGAGGCATACCATAACATGTAGCCAAGGCAGCTAAAAATATCCCGTCTTCCATAGCA
>JAUSDH010000190.1 GCA_030650655.1 Candidatus Brocadiaceae bacterium | reverse complement strand
GAAAAGCAATTAAAAACTTGTCCTCATGAAAATGGGGAAATGGAACCGCAAATGGAAGTTGGCGCTCATTGAGAGGATCAATCCTGATTGGAATGATTTTGCAAAAGACTGGATTCCCGCTAAAAACATGCGGGAATGACATATAAGGTGTCCCTTGTTTTAGCCAGATTGAGCCTGATAGCAGATGTTGCCTGCGACCATGGTAAAGATGTTTTTCGAGGCAGTATCGAGGAGTTGTCTATAAATGTTTTCGGTATGAGTATCCGATAGACGGACTCCGCATAAATCCGCTTCAAAACCCGCCTTGATTTGCCCAACCTTTGATTCCAGGCCAAGTGTCTTTGCCCCGTTTATTGTGGCCATAGTAAGTAGAATATTTGGTGGGATCGAATTATTGAGAGATAAGTATTTCATCTCATCCAGAATACTCAGGGTGTCGTTGCTGGCCAGGCTGTCAGTGCCCAACCCAACATTGATTCCTGCATCGAGAAGCTTTTGGACAGGATGGTTCGTGTGACCAAAGAAGCGATGACTCATCGGACAGAATGCGACACTTGCGCCAGATGACTTAATTAGGGAAATTTCCTCGTCGGTAACATAATTGCAATGAATAAGGAGTGGGCGATTACCGAGAATCCCTGTTTCATTCAGATACTGAATGGGGGTAAGCCCCGGAGGTTGCCAGTTATCAGGCATAGCCCGTATCTGTTTCAGAAAAGCGGGAAGGCTTCCGGTGCCCTTTGCCAGAAATTCAATCTCATCTCGTGTCTCTGCAATATGGGTACAAACTGGTGTGTCTGTTTCGACTGCGAATTGGGCAATAGCCTGATATAGTTCCCTTGAAACAGAATAGGGTGCGTGAGGGGATAGTCCTATTGAGAGCAGGTCATCTGGTATAATTGTGGATAATTCTGATTGCGTTTTTTTGAGGACATCCTTTGCGTGGTCTGGATTCAGGTCAATAACTTCTTTGTAAACTACCTTCCGTAAAGGACTCTTTTTTAATACAGAAAATGAATACCCAGTATTGGCAATATCTGCTACCGTTGTGGTGCCTGACTCAACGCAGAGTTTAATTCCTTTTTCGATAGAAGACATATAGTCCTCCTCCTTCCACCGAATCCTTGCCCCTAAAATCTGAAAGACCCAGTGGGTAAAATTACTTGTGGGCTTGATGCGATTGTGCAAGTTGGTCAGGTCGAGATGGGTATGTATGTTGATTAGACCTGGAAGAATTACAGCATTTCCCAAATCAATAATTTTGTCAATGTCGGCAAGTGTCTTAATCTCATCAAATGTTCCGACATGGTATATCTTTGCACCTTTGACTGCAACCGCCCCATTTTCAATGCAATTGTCTGGATTCGGAATGAGATATTTGGCTTTTAAAATAGTAGTCATATTTTACGTTGACTTTTTATTAGACCAATGTTCTCGAAACTTTCTTTTTGGGCTCAGCTATTTCTGGTGTCATCCATTCTGGTAATGGTTCTCCAGTTGCCTCGCTGTAAAGGGTTTTTGGCGCAATGTCCACATCATCAGGCCAGCATAATACACACAACTCTTTGTTAATATAAAACCGCTTAAAATATTCAATATCAGAAAAGCGGCTGAAAACACCACCTTTCTGTGTATAGCCATGCAGGTCAACAGTTCCTTTTTTACCATTTTCAAATATAAGCACTAATTTATATCTATCAATATATTTTGCTTCAATAACTTCATAATACATGAGTTAATCCTCCTATTTTAACGGTTCAATAGGGAATAAGGGTTTCTTTTCCTTTGGCAAATCCCAATTTTTAATAAGTTCATCTTTATGAATCTCAGTTCATTCCATTACAAGTCCCAATGCCCGTGGTGGCAAATAACCCTCCAAGATGGTAAATCCGATATTCTAATTGCTGTTTTCTGGAATTATTCTAAGGGTTTTAAAATCTCTAACAATTCTTCTCTTGTCCACTCCATATCCTGCCTAACAGCACTACCGATAACCATGTCAGATATATTGCGTTTTTTTTCTAATATAAGTGCTATTTTTTCTTCTAAAGTACCTTTAGTTAATATCCTATAAACATAGACTGTTTTATCTTGTCCAATTCTATGTACTCTATCAGTAGCTTGATCTTCTACTGCCGGATTCCACCATCGGTCAACATGTATAACATGGTTGGCGGCTGTAAGGTTAATACCATGACCACAGGCCTGGATACTACACAGGGCAGCATCTACTTTTTTCTGATTAAATATGTCAATATACATTTGCCTATCTTGAGTTGAG
>JAUSDH010000183.1 GCA_030650655.1 Candidatus Brocadiaceae bacterium | reverse complement strand
GATAAAATTCACACATTATTCATGCAAAACGTCTCTGCCGTTAGAAATGGTAGAAAATTTCCAAGAAATTTTAAAGCTCATACTAAAAAATATGCCTTCTCGTATAAACCGATTTCTTAACTTAATGACATTGAAGGGAAGATACCAGATATTGGTTCTTTTCTGTCGGTGCCTTTAAAATTAAGCGATAACAAAGTAATAGGGGTTTTAAACATACAAAAAAGAGAGATTAATGCGTTCAGAGAGAATGATAAGACACTCTTTAGCGCCGTGGCGCAAGATATAGCACATACCATTGAGAGAAGCAGGCGTTATGAGAAAGCACAGAAAGAGGCTATGTTTGATGACCTAACAGCGCTCTATACCAGAAGATATTTTCTTGAGAGTTGCTCTCATGAGTATAGTAAGGTAGAAAGGTATGAAAAGAATTTTTCAATAATTATCGCAGATATCGACTACTTTAAATACTTTAACGATACCTATGGGCACGCAATGGGAGATGAAATACTAAAAAAATTATCATCCACTCTAAAAGCGAATGTTAGACAGGGTGACGTTGTTTGCCGATATGGAGGTGAGGAGTTTGCACTACTCTTGCCTGGAATAGATAAGGATGGTGCTACCATAATTGCAGAAAAGCTCAGATCTGTAGTGGAGAGAGAGCTGATTAAGGAAACCAGAGACAGTAAGGTTGTAACAATAACAGCAGGTGTGGCTACTTATCCGGAGGATGGGAAAACTGTAGAGCAAATAATACTCAGTGCAGACAAGTACCTCTATTTGGGCAAAGAGAGCGGTCGCAACAAAGTCGTTAATACAGCGTTTGGTAACGTGCGAAAAAAGAAAGATGAAAAAAGGGTACGCGGTAGATATAAGACTGCGATAAAGATTGCCAGAGGTACAAATCATATTCAATCCATAGAGATTAAGGTCAATGATAAAGATTGGAAGATCTGCGCCATAAGAGATGTGAATGAAAAAGGGTTTAGCGGCGAATTGGAGTTTGATGGCAGAATTGACTATAATTATGTATGCAAAGTTGTTACTGATGCTGAGGTACATAATCCTAATATTTTCCCTATTCGTATTGCCCATGCGGAAAAATCTAACCGCGGTCGTTACAACAGATACCTGATTGGGGCCGAGATAACGGATGAACATGACAGATGGGAAGAGATGTTTTATCTGTTGACGCATTGAAACAATCTGCACACAACAACGGGTTTTTAAAATCTTCATTTCTCCTCAAAGTATATTTCCCGCAGCATAACTAATTCTCTTGTATTTACCCGTACTCATTTCTTCTTTGCCTTTCACTTTTGAGCTTTTGTTTCCCAACATCCTACCCCAATTCCATATTTACAGGATAGTACTATCGCTTTATGTTTACGTTGATTTCAAATGTGCTTATTTGTTTGAAATACAGCTTGATTGGTAAACAAGAAACGTTTGAATAGTATGTCCAAAACAGAGTTATTCTTTTGACTTGATTTTTGCCTTCTGCTAAAATCACGAAACAAAAAGGGAAGCCACAGTATACAGGGAAGAAGATGTGAGGAAACACTCGTTTCCTGTATCATCCGCATACTGGAATAAATATTTGGATTTCACCCTGTGCGCACTATGGTAAAGTTATATCAATGCGAAAAAACGAGGAGGAAAAGATGTCAAGAGTAGAGAGGGCGCTCATCAGTGTTTCTGATAAGACCGGAATTGTTGAGTTTGCCAGGGAGTTACAACATTTAGGGGTTGAGATTATTTCTACAGGCGGTACATCAAAATTGCTAAAAGAGAATGGTGTCCGCGTCATTGAAATTTCAGAATACACAGGGTTCCCTGAAATTATGGACGGCCGTGTAAAAACCTTGCATCCAAAGGTACACGGCGGGTTGCTTGCCTTACGGGACAATGAAACCCACAGAAAACAGATGAAGGATTTAGAAATTAAACCCATCGATATGGTGGTGGTTAACCTCTATCCCTTTGAAAAGACAATTGCAAAAAAGGGCGTGAGCATGGAAGAGGCGATTGAAAACATCGATATCGGCGGGCCTTCGATGATTCGCTCTGCTTCCAAGAATTACAAGCATGTCATTGTCATCATAAACCCGAAGCGGTATGAGTTCATTATCGAAGAACTCAAGGCCAACCGCAACGATATTTCCGAGAAGATGCGATTTGAACTCGCCATCGAGGCATTCAGGACTACGGGTCGTTATGACAGGATTATCGCCAATTATTTTGACAGCCTCGATAAAGAAAAAGGAGGCTATCCAACAGCGATCTCACTGGATTATATTAAACGACAATCTTTGCGATACGGTGAAAACCCGCACCAAGTGGCTGCATTTTATGTGGAAGAAAATGTTCAGGAACCCTGCGTGTCCAATGCACAGCAGTTGTACGGGAAGGAGCTTTCCTATAACAATATTATAGACCTTAATGCGGCCCTGGAATTGGTAAAGGAATTTGAACGTCCTTCCGCCATCGTGATAAAGCACACAAACCCGTGTGGCGCTGCATCTGCCGATACCCTTGCCGAGGCATTTACAAAGGCATACAACGGCGACCCTATATCTGCATTTGGCTGTATCCTGGGGTTAAACAAGACCGTGGACATAGCAACGGCAGAGGCTATTACAGAACCGGGGCACTTTGTAGAAGCGATTATTGCCCCTGGATACGAAAAAGAGGCGGTAGAAATTCTCACGACAAAACGAAAGTGGGGAAGCGGCTTACGGCTTCTCAAAACGGGTACTTTATCAGCAAAATTAATAGACCCCTGTGCCTATGATATGAAAAGGGTAGTAGGGGGAATGCTTTTACAAGGCAGGGATTTGTCGGTGTATGATCCTGCAAACCTCAAGATTGTCACAAAGAAAAAGCCGTCTGAGAAGGAAATGGCTGACCTGCGTTTTGCGTTTATCGTTTGTAAACACGTAAAGTCCAACAGCATTGTATTGGTCAGGAATGAGATGGTGGTGGGTGTAGGCGCCGGACAGATGAGCCGTATCGATTCTACAGAGATTTCCATAAAGAAGTCCGGAGATCGGGTCAAGGGCGCAGTGATGGCATCCGACGCCTTTTTCCCTTTCAGGGATAGCGTGGATGTTGCGGCAAGGGCTGGTGTGGTGGCGATTATTCAGCCGGGAGGCTCTAATAAGGACGATGAATCAATTGCCGCAGCAGACGAACACGGCATAGTTATGGTATTTACCGGTCAACGGCATTTCAGACACTAAAAGTATTCACCGCAGAGGCGCAGAGGCCGCAAAGATTAAATTAGGCTGCCTTTGGCAGCGACTTTTAAGCTCCCCTCTAGAAAGAGGGGCTGGGGGGTGTGTTGCGGAAAACTTACACACCCCTTTATCTCCTCGTTTTCGAGGGGAATCATACGAGATTGAAATCCCTATACGTTCAATGTAGAGCGCATTTCAGTTCGCTTACATCCTATGCGAACTGAAGTGCGCACTACAACTGCATCTTTGAAATTCCTGTGCATTGAATTTATGAAAGAGAACCAGGCATGTTCAATGAATTTTATTCCCTTGCCTTCAGGATGTATGTTGACACCAGAAAATTGCGCGATGCACAAGCTAAGGCAATTCAGCAATTTTTAAAAGCGAGGGGTCTGGCGTGAGTCCAATAGAAAAGAGATTATCAGACGCAAACTTTTAATCTTCGTAAATAAAAAACAATATCTGTGAAAATCAGTGTCCTAATTGAGGATTATATGCGGGTTAAAATCTGTGGGATTACCAACAACGAAGATGCACACGCCGCTGTGGAGTATGGTGCGGATGCCTTAGGATTTGTCTTTGCAAAAAGCCCTCGTCAGATAACAAAGGAACAGGCCAGGGATATCATTGAAAATTTGCCTCCATTTGTTTCTCCCGTAGGGGTTTTTGTTGATGAGCAGATAGATACCCTTAAAGAGATTTGTGATTTATGTGCTATACGTACTGTGCAGCTCCACGGCAATGAATCCCCCTTATATTTAAATGATTTGAGGGGATATAAGATTATAAAGGCATTTCGGATTAAGGATGAGGATGACTTAAAGTCTCTGGCAAATTACAAACCTCATGCCTTTTTGCTCGACAGTTATGTAAAGGGAGTCATGGGAGGGACTGGAGTTCCCTTTAAATGGGGAATTGCCAGACAGGCGCATAAATACGGAGCTATTATTTTATCAGGAGGGTTGACACCCGAAAATGTTCGGGAAGCCATTCGTGTTGTGAAGCCTTATGCGGTAGATGTATCTTCAGGAGTAGAATCGTTACCAGGCAAGAAAGATAAGTTGTTAGTGAAACGGTTTATTGCAAACGCAAAAGAAAGGATGAGAGAAGATGGATATTAAACAATTATCAGACAGAATTACAATAAATCACGATGTGATGGTCGGTAAACCGACTATTAGAGGTTTAAGAATTACAGTTGAACAGGTTTTGAAGGCGTTGGCAGGAGGGATTACAACTCAAGGGTTGCTTGAAGATTATCCGGAATTAGAACCAGAAGATATTCAGGCTGTTTTGCTTTATGCAGCAGAATTGGTAAGTGAAGAACAGGTATTTGAAATTGGTTCGGGTGTTTAAGGGTGAAGCAAAAAAGTTTAAAATTTCTCATATTTTGTGTTTTTAAAGATGATAAATTGAGAATTAGAAAATAAGTAATAGTTTAGGGACATGGGTTTCTGGCATAAACAACCCCCTGAATCCCCCTTAAAAAAGGGGGCAAGGGGGTTGTATTTTGCATCCATTGTCAAGGTGGCTGAACTGTTACGAAAATAGTTACTTATATAATCATTAAAATGACAGTAATAGCACAAGCAACGTGTTACTAATCTGGTCACAGAATCTATGCGCCAAAATATCCTCAGAACAATTCCATCTGTCAATGAACTCCTTGAATCACCTGAAATATCGAAATTGACGGATCTTTACCCAAGACAGCTTGTTGTTGAAGCGGTCAGAGAAGTCTTGGAAGAAATTCGGCAGTCCATGACTAATAAAACAAATATAAATGAGATAGCCATGTCAAAAACAGGCACAAAAAGGGCTGATAGTCCCCCCTCCCTTGATGGGAGCGGACAAGTCGGGATGGTGAAAGACAGGGAATTTTCAGATGAAGAGGTAATGTCACAAACCAGAGACCTTTCTCCACAAAAACTCTATCCGATAATACAACAAGTTCTTCAGCAAAAATTGTGTGGTATCGAGCACGCGATTAATGCAACGGGCATTATCCTTCACACTGGACTCGGCAGGGCACCACTCGCAGAAGAGGCTGCAAAACAGATACAAAATGTCTTACATAGCTTCTGTACCCTTGAAATCGAGAAGTATTCTGGCAAGAGAGGATTCCGATACCATAATATAGAGCAACTCATTTGTATGATTACCGGGGCAGAGTCGGCATTTGTTGTCAACAACAATGCCGCCGCCGTCTTGCTGGCTTTAGACACTTTAGCCAGAGGTAAAGAGGTCGTTATTTCCCGATCTCACCTTGTTGAGATTGGGGGGGAATTTCGTATGCCCGACGTCATGACTAAAAGCGGAGCTCTATTGGTCGAGGTGGGGACAACCAACAAAACGTATTTAAAGGATTACGAAAATGCTATCACAGAAAATACCGGACTTATTCTGAAAGTGCATCAAAGTAACTTTAAGATTGTTGGTTTTACTGAAGCAGTTGACTTGAAAGACCTCGTTTCTTTGGGTCAGGCTAGGAATATTCCAGTAGTTTACGACCTTGGAAGCGGTGCGTTGATTGAACTTCAGAAATATGGGCTGCCATATGAACCCACGGTGCAAGAAAGCATAAAGGCAGGTGTTGATGTCGTTACGTTCAGTACAGACAAATTATTAGGAGGCCCGCAGGGTGGCATCATTGCCGGCAAGAAGAAGTGGGTTGATTTATTAAAGAAGAATCCGTTAACGCGTGTGCTCCGTGTGGGAAAATTGACCATTGCTGCGCTGGAAGCAACTTTAAGGCTTTATCTGGAAGAGGGACTTGCCCTAAAAAATATCCCTGTATTAAAAATGATTTTAACGCCTCTTGAGACAATTGAGGATAGATGTAAAAAAGTAATACATAAGGTGGGTTCAGAAACCAGGGTTTGCATGAACCTTTCTATGGTAGATGGTTT
The DNA here is from genome assembly GCA_030650655.1 of Candidatus Brocadiaceae bacterium. Classification (GTDB taxonomy): domain Bacteria; phylum Planctomycetota; class Brocadiia; order Brocadiales; family Brocadiaceae; genus Wunengus. The sequence continues at coordinate 4,723 of JAUSDH010000183.1, read as the reverse complement.
TTCAGAGATGGGCGGTGGGGCACTGCCGGGTGAAAATATCCCAACAAAGCTTGTATGCATTCATTCAGACAAGATAAATGCTATAGAACTGGCCAATAAACTCAGGAACTCTACCCCCCCTATCTTTGCAAGGATCGAACAAGACCGTGTTCTCCTGGATATGCGGACGGTGTATGATGAAGAAGTTGATGTAATTTCTCGTGCGCTAGAAAATATATTCAGTTCTTAAGAAAATAGTATTGTCCAAATATTTCTTTTTATTATTAAGCTATTTGATACAATTAAGACGTTAAATTAGCCTTTTTCTATAGAGAGGCGTATATGATTTATGAAGAGGCGAAACAGGCATTACAGGACATTGTTGCGCCAGAACTAAAAGTACTGCAGGTTGAGATAAAGCGTCTTGATGAGAAAATTGATGCGCTAGACGGAAAATTAATTATACGTATGGATTCGCTGGATAAGAGCTTAAATGCACGCATGGATTCACTAAAAGCAGAAATAACTACAGAGATAAAACGGTTGGACGAAAAATAGATATTGCCATTCAAATAAGAGAACGGCTTGCAGCCATTGAAGGCAGGTTCGAAGAACGGGAAAAAAGGCGCACACCGGCAAAGACAAAAAAATAATATAAACAATGTCTGTTCCACAGCAGGGACTAAGATATTAGATGCCGTGAAACGCTTTGGTGGACTGGACACCCTTCGGCTTGTTGCTTAGTGTACGTTTTTCAAAGCAGAGACCTTTTTATATTTTTCTCAGCATTTGATGGATTACAAATGTGTATGTTATTGGTGTAAATCCCACCCGCCCCCCTCTCTTTATGTCATACCTGAGTCGTACCCTGAATAAAAAAAACATAGAAATACAGGAGAAGACACCAAAAATAGAAATATCTGAAATACCTTGAATATTCAAGCAAAATCAAGTAAAAGATAAAAGATGAAAACAGGTAAAAACACTATCTTGTCCCCTCTATTATTTATAAGCCAAATATTACAACGTTACCTTGCTCGGGAATGGTTTCGGACGTTTTTGCCGTCCTTTGTGTGTTTCGAATTACTAATATTTTTGGGGTTTGCTATTCAACTGTTGCATAAAGGATTGGATATCATTGCTCTCAGGGCACTTATCCCGCACCTCTTCATCCAAGCCGCTCCTTATTCAATACCAGCGGCATTGCTTACTGCCACAGCGATGACGTATGGACGTATGGGCGCAGACCATGAAATTGTTGCTATTCAGACAAGTGGTGTGCATATCCAGAAAATAATTACGCCTGTTTTGGTAATCGGAGTCGTTTTTAGCTTAATAACGTTAGCCTTATCCGCAGAAGTTTTACCCAGGTCTTGTTATAAAATAATATTACTCCAGGAACGTGCGATAAATAATGTACTGTCGGGTCGCCTGGCATCCTTTCAGAAGAAAATAGATCTCTATCCGTACCAAATTTATATCGGAAGCGTTGAAGACAATGTGAATAAAGATATTGCAGTGATTGAATACGCAAATGACTATGTAACGGACGTTATCCTTGCCGAGGAGGGAGCTATCAAAATGGACGAATCTGAAAACAAGATACTCCTCACTTTATATCGCGGAGAATTTATTAAACCCAATTACAAAAAAACAGGAGAAATCCCCCGTGTAGGAGCGTTTAGTGAAACCACCTTCGAGATTTCTCTAAAGGAAAAAAAACGAGAGTCTTCCACAAAATATCTGACTGTGTTTCAGCTTTACAAATGCAACAGCAAAATTAATGAGGAGTTGTACAACATAACGAAAACACCGTCAAATTCCAAAAAAGATAACGACGCGCTGGCTAAAGAACTTGGTAAATATAAGCAAGATCTCAGTAGTTTATCCAAGAAACGTGAGAAGCTCTTGACGGAACTGAAGCGATCAAATGTAAATTTAGCACGGCAAAAATCAAAGATGGAAGGACTGGCAAATGAGTGCAAAATAGCCAAGAATTACATCCTGGTTGCTAGCGAAAATTTGATTCAGGTAAAAAGAGAAAACAAGTCAGGAACTTCTATTGAAGACACAACTAAAAAAATTATGCAAATTAAAGAAACCATTGAAAAAGAAAAGCAAAGGATTTACAGTATCGAACAAAATATTACTACAGCCAAGAATATACAGAATGATGAATTGAAAAATATTGATTCGCTCACTCGGACACTTTCTGAAATAAATGCACAGCGAGAATCACTACTCAACAAAAGTAGCACCGTTGAGACAGATTTGACTATTGCCAACAAAAAAGAACTCATACGGAAAAACAATATTTCCATACACAAGCGGTTATCGCAAGCCCTCTCTTGTATAACTTTTATCATAATTGGCATCCCACTCGGTATCAAGCTGCGCAGCGGTAATCTCATGATTGGTTTTGGCGCCAGTTTTTTAGTGATCCTATTTTTCTACTACCCGTTGGTGGTAACGGGAATTGTACTAGCGGAAAACTCAATAATGCCAGTGATACCTGCCATATGGGGTGCAAATATTATCCTTTTTATCGGTGGGATGTTTATTTTCAGAAAACTTTATACGACGTAAACTCACCATATAACATCCTTGACTTTTATTGAAAATGAATTAGTATATTTTATAGTAAATTCATGGAACATCCCGATGAATCGGATTAAAAATGCGCAATAATAAACTCTTTTTCGGAATAAATATTGGAAGTAAATGGACACGCGTGATCATGGTACTTATCATCGCCAATGTCAGCGTGTTTATGCTTCAATTGTTGTTCTCGACGATAAGTTCCCAATGGTTTCCACAGTCAATGAATATCCTGACTGGCGAACAAACGGGCTATACATCCGTACTGCCGTGGTATTACCCGGCTTCTGACAAATTCACAAAGTTGTTCTGGCTTTATCCACCAGACACGATGGGACATTTATGGCTGTGGCAATTCCTTACGTATATGTTCCTGCACAGTACGACCGATCCGTGGCACCTGATCTTTAATATGCTGGTACTCTGGATGTTTGGGAGTGAGGTTGAACGGGTGCTTGGAACAAAACGGTTCTTAACGCTCTATTTTACTGCAGGTATATTTGCCGGTATTTGTTGTTGTATCTTTACGCCATGGACTCCCATTGTAGGGGCTTCAGGGGCTATCTTCGCCATCGAAGTGGCCTTTGCCATGTATTTCCCCAACAGTACGGTCATTTTCTATTTCTTCCCATTGAAGGCAAAGTATCTGGTTATGATCTTTGCCGGTATCACTATCTTCAACTGTATAGTACCCAAGTCAGGAAATATTGCTCACTTTGCACACCTGGGCGGACTGATTTACGGATTTCTGTTTGTCCGGTACTCATATCGCGTGGTAGAGTATCTCGAAAAATGGCAAATTCACCACCAGGAAAAAGAGATGGTGAAAGAGCAGGAAGTACGTGCAAAAGTAGACGATATTCTTGATAAGGTGAATCGTGAAGGATTGCGAAACCTGACGCGCAGGGAACGTAACTTCCTCAAGAGTGCCAGTAAGATATATAAAAAAAATAAAGATTGATTTTAACAAATCTATAATTTAATGTTCAGGAATTTCAATCCCCGTTTACACGAGGACGAATCTTGTATAATTTCCCCTCTAGAAAGAGGGGATAAAGGGGTGTGTAAGTTTGCCGTAACACACCCCCAGCCCCCGTGTAGGTCAGGCGTCCTCGCCTGACTTTATGATGACAAGAGGGGACGCTTGTCCTACCAACTGGTAGGGGCTGAAGATTTTCAGCCCCTACGTCGCTGCCGCAGGCAGCCTAATTTATTTATGGTGTAGATAATGCTTAAGATCGCAGTAAATGGTGTATGCGGCAGAATGGGAGCCAGGATTGCCGCCCTGGTCTTTGAAGACTCACAATTAAAATTGGTCGCCGCACTGGAAAGACATGGACATCCATCCCTCGATAAAGACGTGGGTACAATTGCCGGATGTGGAGAAACGAATATCAAGGTTACATCGACTTTGAATACGCATGCGGACGTCGTAATTGATTTCTCATCGCCTGAATCCACGGTGGCTATCGCAGAAGTTTGTTCAAAGAAGAACATTGGTCTTATTGTTGGTACGACAGGATTAAACCCACAGCAGTTCGAAAGGATAAAATCCTTTTCAACACAGATACCCTGTTTAATATCTCCCAACATGTGTGTAGGCGTTAATGTTATGTTCAACCTGGCGGCACAAATGGCACAAATGCTCGGAAAGGAATTTGATATAGAAATTATAGAAACACACCATCGCTTTAAAAAAGATTCACCCAGCGGTACTGCCTTAAAACTTGCCGAAAAAATTTGTGAAGCCACAGGCAGAAAGTTAGATAAAGATGTTATCTATGGCCGGCATGGGATTACGGGCGAGAGACCTGAAAATCAGATAGGTATGCACGCAGTACGAAGCGGGGACGTCATAGGTGACCATACGGTCGTCTTTGGGAGTTTAGGGGAACGCATAGAGATAACCCATAAGGCACATACCAGAGATACCTTTGTACGAGGCGCCATCCGTGCAGCAAAGTTTATTGCTCAAAAACCCCCTGGCATGTACAGTATGTCAGATGTTCTTTCGATACAATCATAAGTATTTATGTTCTGTTACTATCACAAAAACCCCTGACTCAATGAAAATGCAGTGTGCCAGGGGCTGTTTATTATTTTTGTAAAGAATTTCTAACTGGTAGCGTAACCGTCTCGGTTGCGC
>JAUSDH010000181.1 GCA_030650655.1 Candidatus Brocadiaceae bacterium | reverse complement strand
CAGAAATCCCCAGTTTGAGTAAGTGAGATATCTGCTATTTCTTCAACGATAAAATCTTCGGGTTTAACCTTTACTTTTATCACAAAACCCCCGCGCTTTCTCTTTATTAGGTAGATGCGATGAATTTTTTAAAAATCGATAAAATAAGTTTAATAATAACAGTAAGTTATGACAACTATATTTTTAAAAACTCTGGCTAATAGTGAGAAGATATTACATGAAATTGAAATATACGTGTCTTAAGGCAGACAAAACTATCTCTAAGTAATTGTAGAGTAATATGTTATGTATATAGTATTAATTATTGTTACGATATAGTGTATATAAACTATTTATTAATAATGAATTTGTTTTAAAATTGAGATTGTTAATTTGGTCTGGTTTTTGTGCACTGCTCCCCGTTAAGGGACATAGTAGAAATTAGGAATAATTTCATTATTAAGAACCTTAAGAAAGGAGGGCGATGAATAATGCAATAAATATATTTTTTATTAAGTAGGGATTGTCTTTAAGAAAGGAGATTAAAGTATGTACAAAAAACAATTATTAATGACGGTTATAATAGGAAGCTGTCTGCTAATAGGCACTATGAAAAGTGGAACGGCAGCCAGTGTTGAAGAATTGGAGCAAAGGTTGGATAGTATAGAAACAAAGGTTACCGAGGCACATACAGCTGCACATGATGCATGTAAAACGACAGAAGACCTGAAGGTCGCAGTAGAACGATCCAAACCTGCATATGTATCAGATGTTTGTGAAGGCAGGATTAAATTTGGTGGACGCGTGGATGGAATGGTTCAGTATCTCACAGGAACAAACAGAGATCAGTTGGGGGTTGTAGGTCGTCTCTGGTTTGATGCTCGCGCAAAGGTTGTCCCTGATAAACTCGATTTTATCACAGAATTAAACGCTGCAGGTGGGAATAACATTGGCGCAGGGCTGCCGTCAAACGAGATTACAATCGATCGTAGTGCTTTTAACGATCTCGGCAGAGGCAACATAAACCTTTATAAGGCCCATACGATATGGAAACCCACGAAAGGGTTGCAGGTTGCTACGGGAATTATGGACTGGCTAAACCATGAAGATCCTACCGGCACATCGGGTGACGTTGGTTTTGATAACAGTGATGTGACGATCTGCGAAGGATGGTCATTTCCTAGTTTAAGTGTCGGTGCCTGGTTAGGGTTAGTATCTGAATTAAAAGCTGATGCCCCAAGTGTACCGGCTTTAACAATTAGGTATGATCCGGCTGATTTGTGGACACTTCGTACGAGCATCCAGACAACACAAACCTCGTCCATGTTTACCACAAGAAATGCTGCCAGAGGTTCTCCTGCCAATGTTGCCGGCTTTAATGCTGCCCAGGATTTAACCTCATGGACATCAGAAATTGCCTTTAGGCCAAAAATATTTGGTCTACAAGGGGCATATAAAGTTTTCTATGGTTTAACCAAGAGCGGGGATTCGAGTCCTACAGATACTGCAACAGGAGCTACACTGGACACATCTGGAATTAACAGTGGTGTAGGTTTCCTTTTTGACCAATGGTTAAGCAGCCATTTTATTATCAATGCCAGGTACAGTGTTTCGGAAGACAACGATATATTTAAATCTAGTATGAATGGAGTGAGATCTCACTGGAATGCTACGATTGGCTGGATTTCAGACGGCGATACCTATTCTGCAAAGGAATTTATCGGTGTTGGTTTTGGGTCTGCAAGATGGGGGCATTCGTATGAGAAAGCATTTGGTACTGACGATAGAGAGCAAACAGTTGATATCTTCTGGAGACACAAGCTTACCAATAATGTATGGTTAGCACCTAATCTCCAGGTGGTAGATAGTCCTTTAACAGACCATACAGAGACAGAAATTATTCCAGGACTCCAGATGTGGATGACATTTTAGAAAATACAAGACAGTTCTATAACTAAGGCAATCCAAAGGTCTTTTGTAATGAGGAGGAGGAATAAGATGTTTAGCAAAACAAAAAGTAGAAAGATACCATCTTTTGGATGGTTAAATTTTTTACGAAGTACCCAAAGAATGGCGCTTACTGTTGCGGTTATTCTTGGTATGGGAATGTTTATTGGGTCTCAAGTACTTAATGCAGAAGAAAAGGAACCAATCAAGGTTGGGGTATTACATTCTTTAAGCGGCACTATGGCAATAAGTGAAGTTTCGCTTCATGACGTTGTTTTAATGGCTATTGATGAGATTAATGCCGGGGGTGGTCTTTTGGGCGGAAGGATGGTTGTTCCTGTTGTAGAGGATCCTGCTTCAGATTGGCCTACTTTCGCCGAAAAGGCTAAAAAACTTATCCTGCAAGATAAGGTATGTTCTGTTTTCGGCTGCTGGACTTCTGCTAGCCGGAAAGCGGTTCTTCCCGTATTCGAAAAGTACAACCACCTCCTGTGGTATCCTGTCCAATATGAAGGGAATGAATGTTCCAAGAATGTAATTTATTCAGGGGCCACACCAAACCAGCAGACATGCCCAGCCGTGTCGTGGCTTTTAAAACAGGGTAAAAAAAGATTTTACCTGTTGGGTTCTGATTATGTATTTCCAAGAACAACAAACATGATTATCAAAGCGCAACTGAAGGCGGAAGGTGGCGTGCTCGTTGGAGAGGAGTACACCCCTCTTGGTCATATGGAATATTCTAGTGTGGTAAATAAGAAAAAAGCGGCAAAGCCTGATGTGATAGTCAATACGGTTAATGGTGACAGCAATGTGGCTTTTTTTAAACAACTGAGAGATGCAGGAATTACGGCAAAGGACATTCCTGTTATGTCCGTGAGCATTGCCGAAGACGAACTTCGCGGTATTGGCGGTGAATTGACAGAAGGCCATTACGCTGTATGGAATTATTTCCAGAGTATGAGTACACCAGAAAATACGGTATTTGTAGAGAATTTCAAGGCTCGTTTTGGGAAAGACCGTGTTACCGATGATCCTATCGAGGCACAGTATATCAATGTAAAAATATGGGCAAAGGCAGTAGAAGCAGCGCAATCAACCGATGTGGATGCCATTCGTGAAGCTGCGAGAGGCCTTGAAATGCAGGCGCCAGAGGGTTTGGTCAGACTCGACCCAGAGAATCAGCATTATTGGAAAATTGTGCAGATTGGCCAAATTTTGAAAAACGGGCAGTTCAAGATTGTGTGGAAGACGCCAGGACCTGTAAGGCCTATGCCTTGGAGTCGATTCACGAATCCAGACAAAGATTGTGCTCAATCCAAGGGTGGAACAGTTACTATCGATCCAAAGACGAGAGGCAGCGATTATGAAATATTAAAGGTTGCAAGCGCTGCGAAGCACGAGAGTGCAAGAGAGGCTGATGAACCAAAATCCACGTCAGGTGGAGAAGACGCTGTTAACAAAAGGTTAGATTCTATAGAAGAGAAGGTGCAAGCTTTAGAAAATAAATTGGATAGTTTTTTGGAAAATATGAAAAAACTCTTTTCTACAGGTAATATCTAGGAGGCAATCTTTAAAAGACGTAGTGTTGCAGGGACAATGTTTTACCATGTGGATGTGCTACGCACTTTCGAAAGTGCGTAGCACATAAAAGGTGGCTTACATGAAAAGAAAAAGCCATGGATAAATTGAAGCATGAAAATAGTTGTTTCCAAAGATGACGTCTGCTTCGAATGGGTAGTTGAAGTAAAGTATTATCAAATCAGGGGGACACTTTGAATACCTCTAAGGTTTTGCGTATTTTCCCATAAGCTTACTCCCATTCCTTTTGGTGAAAACGCAGACCTTGGGTGTTCCCCCTAATACAAAAACTTGTAATAAAGTTCTTTATATTGTAGCTATTCGTCACGTCTAAAATCTACGGTAAATTGTTATTCCTTATCAGATACAGGTGGATAGTACGTATTTAAATATTTAGGAAGTAATCTAAGCAACATATAAGTAACGATATCGTTATTCTGTGAATATAAAATTCGGTTTATCAACTCAAATGATTGGAGTTTTCTCAGTATGAAAATAGTAATTGTATTGTGCCTCATGTTAGCAGTGGGATTTGGTAATGTGGCTTATTCAGAAGTGCCATCTAAAGAAGTAGACAGGTTAATCTCGATGCTATCAGATCAGGACAAAGAGGTTAAGAAAAATGCAGTCAGGGAACTTGGGAACCTCGAAGACCAAAAGGCCTTGGAGGCATTGAACAATTTGTGGAGTACGGAATCGGATGAAGAGGTAAATTATTTGATAGAAATTGCTTTAAATAGAATCAAATTATTGGACAGCAATCCAGCAGTTAGAAAATCTGCCGCAGAGGTGTTGGGTAATAAAGGAGAGGTAAATTTTGCTTTGGATACTTTTGATGTAGAGGGATCCTCCTTGTTTGGTCGAATTATGTTAGGAGAACAGGATAGTGCGGATATCCTTTCCTCCCTGAGCAAAGCCTTAGCCATGGAAAAGGATGAGAAAGTAAAGGTCTTAATTGTAGAAGCAATACAAAAAATTAAACTGTTAGACAAAGATCAAATTGTACGGAAAGAAGCGGCTGAATTTCTCGGTGAATTGTGTAATCCGGATGCTATTATGTACTTGGGAAGGGCGCAAGAAAAAGAAAAGGATGAAGAGGTAAAAAATGCGTTGAAAAAAACAATCAGCAAAATAGAAAAGAAACAACAAACTGCCACCGTAATTCAACAACTCTTTAACGGTGTAAGTGTCAGTTCAATATACCTCCTTATTGCTATCGGTCTGGCAATTACCTTCGGAGTCATGGGGGTCATTAACATGGCTCACGGTGAGTTTATGATGCTGGGATGTTATGTTTCTTATGTGATACAGTTGTGTTTTAGAAATTACTTTAGCGAAAGTGTTTTTGGACTCTATTTTTTGCTGGCGTTGCCGGTATCATTTATAGTTACAGCGCTTTTTGGGTTATTATTGGAATGGACAGTTATTCGTTTATTGTATGGCAGGGCGCTCGATACCTTGTTGGCGACGTGGGGTGTTAGCTTAATTCTTCAGCAACTCGTGAGACAAATATTCGGCGCTAATAACGTTGACGTTGCGAGTCCCGTATGGCTTACGGGAGGAATTCCTGTGATGGCAGGCCTTCAATTACCCTATAAGCGGGTATTTATTATTGGTTTTACAGCATCAATTGTTGCAGGGATATACTTTTTACTTTTACGCACACGCCTGGGGTTAAAGATCAGGGCGGTGATGCAGAACCGAACCATGAGCGATTGTTTAGGGATTCCCGTCCGTAAAATAGATGCATTTACCTTTGCACTTGGGTCTGGATTAGCTGGAATTGCTGGTTGTAATATAAGTTTGCTAGGTTCGGTGGGCCCATCGACTGGCCAGAATTACATCGTTGATTGTTTCATGGTAGTTGTTCTTGGTGGAGTTGGCAAGATTGTGGGTTCTATTGCAGGCGCCTTTGGAATGGGTGAAACGAATTCTATTTTTGAATTCTTTACAACAGCAAGTATGGGTAAAGTTCTTGTATTTCTTTTGGTTATTATATTTTTACGGTTTAAGCCAACAGGCTTTTCCGCAACAAGAGGGCGTAATTAAGGATATTAATTTTGATTAAAAAAAATTATCTGGAGGCACGCATGGGTAGGGATATGAGCATTGACTACAAAAAGACTGTCTGGAGGAACGAATGGTTTATTATGGGAGTGGTTGTTTCTGTATTCCTGATATTACTTCCCTTACTTAATGTACTGCCTGGTGAAAATTCATGGTTTTGGGTATCCAATTTTCGCTTGAACTTGCTTGGGAAATTTATGGCACTGGCTATCTTAGCATTGGGAATAGACCTGATTTGGGGTTATACGGGTATTTTAAG
>JAUSDH010000178.1 GCA_030650655.1 Candidatus Brocadiaceae bacterium | reverse complement strand
GCGCTCGAACAGTTTGGCCAGCGCCACGCCGCTGGGGCCGGTGGAATAGCTGATGCTGACAAATCAAAATTCAAATAAGATTTGCCAAAAAATTATTCAACTTTCAACTCGAAACTATTTCTAAAACCCCTGTCCAGTATTTATTGAGTTTATCATGTCTGTCACCTTTTTTGCTTCAGTGGGATTGGGTGCTAATCGGAGCGATTCATTTAAATAGTAGAGCGATTTTTGGGCGTCTTTCTTGTATTTGAAATATAATAACCCCAAGTCTCTGTGAGCAGAATAGTCGTTTGCATTATATTTGATAGCAAGATTCATTTCGTCCATCGCATCTGCATAAAGACCTTTCATCGCATAAGCAATTCCAAGGTTGTAGTGCGCATCTAAATGTTCTGGTTTTAGTTGGGCGGCTTTTTTTAGTTCATCGATTGCTTTATCCAGAATCCCCTTTTTTAGATACATAGCCCCTAAATTGTTGTGCGCATCAGCATAATTGTTGTCTATTTTCAAGGCTGCCGTGTATTCAGCCATCGCCTTCTCAGGATTCCCCGTATGTTCATAAGTATTTCCAAGGTTATTGTGGGTGAGCGGGAAGTAAGGGTTATTGGTTAATGCGTTAGTGTATGCCTCAATGGCCAAATCATATAATCCCTGTTTATCGTAGACAGTTCCTAGATTGTTGAAGGCAAGGGTATTGTCATTGTTTCTTGATATGGATGCCTTATATTCTTCGATCGCTTCGTCAATTAATCCGACTTTTTCGTAAGTAGCGCCTAAATTAAAATGGATAAAGGGATAACTATACGGAAGTGTGAGTGATTTTTTATACATCTGAATGGCGTCTTCATAGCGGTTGTTTTTAAAGTAGGTGTTGCCGAGGTTGCTGCAAGCACGGGCGCTGTTGGGCTCTCTTTGGTACGTATAAAACCACAAAGTGGTGTCGTTTTGCCACACGCCATTTCTCCATATCACGCTAATCTGCATACTCAAAATAATTATTCCAATAATTATTGCGCCTTTTTTCCTGAATACAGAGTTTGTTACGATAGAGCCTGCAATTCCGCAAAATCCAACTATTGGGAGATACAAATATCTTTCAGCCATGATATTCCCAATGGGGACAATGCCAAGCACAGGTAACAGTGTGATGAAAAACCATGAACCAAAGAAGGTCATGAGTTTGTTCTTCTTATAAAGCCGTATGATGATAATTAATGAAGAGATAATGAATAAAGAGGATAGGATAAAGGAAAGACTTATGCCCCGAATATCAGGTATATAATAGTCTGCATTAAGATTTAAAGGTATAAACAGGAGTTTCAGATATGATGCGACAACCTTTGTCATGGTAAAAATATTACTTGGGTAGACATCTATTGTTTTAAATGTGTTTTTAAATGCAACGAATCTGATGAAAAGATAAAAGCCCGTGACTACAATATATCCTGAGTAAAAGAGTATCCACCTGCGTACCTTCGTCAGGCTGGGGATGACGGATGATGCCTTGCATTCGCCTTGACGGGGGTATAAAAGATCAAACAAAACGAGGAGGATGGGGAGCGTAATTGCCATTTCCTTTGAGAAGAGCGCCAGACAATAAGAACCACAGGAGATGGTGTAAGAGGGGATTAAACGTGTATGTGTTTGTTGTATCGGGTTTCCACTTCCGGAGAAAGGGATACGTAATTTTGTAAAGTATAGAAATGACAAAAGAAAGAAGATGGATGCAAGGATATCTTCCCGGTAACAAACAGCATTGACGGTTTCCGTAAGAAGTGGGTGGGACAGGAACAATAAGGTGGCAAGAACGGCGGGGGTATGTGTCCTAAAAATATTCCTTATAAAAAGGTAGAATAAAAACACATTGACGGTGTGTAACATGACATTGGTAAGGTGATAGCCCAGTGGATTCAACCGCCAGATGGCATAATCGAAAAAATACGTCAAAGTGACGATCGGACGGTAGCTGAGTTCTCCTGAAAAAGGTAAATAATCTTTCGTAAACAGCTTTGGTAAATTTCCCAGAGATTTGATGAAATAATTTTCAGTAATGACGTATGCATCGTCATAAACAAAGGTGTTAGGAAGTGTATTGAGATACAAAAGAATGGGAATAAAGATAATAATGAAAGGCAGGATTTTCTTTAAACTACTTTTTATCATATAAAAACCATATCATACACCCCTTTAATCCCCTCTTTCTAGCGGGGAGATTATGTAGTTTCCCCTCTAGAAAGAGGGGTTAGGGGTGTGTTCGGCTGTTCCTTGTACTTCGCCTAACCTTATAAAAGAAACTTTGAAGTTCCGTAATTTTTAAATATTCTTCATTTTAAAAATGAGCCAGTTTTTATCGTTCGTATGGATCAGGGCATACCATCCTTGTATCCTCTTCCCTGCAAGATAAAATACAATCTTGTGCTTTTCTCTGGATTCTAGCTCATATTCTCCTTTATCCCACACCTCAACGACACCAGCCCCGTAGTGTCCTTCGGGTATTATCCCCCCGAAATCAATGTAATCGAGCGAATGATCTTCGACAGCCACAGCAAGCCTTTTTATTCCAGGCTCTTCCGGTAATCCTTTTGGCACAGCCCAACTCTTCAGCACACCATCCATCTCTAACCGGAAATCAAAATGAAGATGGGTAGCCTTATGCTTTTGGATAACGAAATTAGGCATTACTTTTAACGTTTATTCTGCAAAGTAATAATTTTATCAATACTTTACAATAATACGGGCAGCGCGAAGATGTTGACTAGATTTGGGGCAAATCATGAGTTATAACGTTCCTGTCAACCCCGCGTAGAATTTTTCGCATGAGGTTTAATGTATCCGGGTTCGCGAAATAAGCTGAATGGACATTACTCTCATCTTTTAAGAAAGAGGTACAGTCTATATCACAGACATTGTCAGGAATCGGATATGAACGATCCAATCCACTTCGACCAAGACGGCGTTTACCAAAGTGTTTTAATCCCGCCGACATTCCAAGAACAGTATCCAGACCTGTGTAAAGCGCCGTGACCCGATAGGTGAGGTTTGCTATTGCATCTCCGTCGCTTTTGTCCGACCCTTCTCCACACTTAAAGAGATCGTTATCCACATCCGCAGCGACCATCACCAACTGGTTAATGAGAGACACAAGAAGCGGCTGGTTCTTTCGCGTCCAAGTATATTGCATGGCATTCTGAAGCACGTAATTACCCATGCTATGAGCAATCACCGAGGTCTTTGCCCGACAAGATTTTGTTGGGTCTTTCTCTTCCATAGTGTCGATCTGTCTTTTCAGCAGCCAATCATAAAGGGCGTTCAAAACCTCAGAAAGATCCTGTGCAGATTTACGGGCATCTTTACGGTCCGGATAGTACCCAATTACCGATCCGTTCGACGGCCAATTAAACAGGACACATATACCCATACCCTCTTCACCTTCAAACAATTCTTTGTTCAGTGATTCATACCTCCTTGCGGCATCCTGCCAAGTGTTATCGAATCCATGAATAAAGATACAGACGTGTTTCTGCTCTTCGTTCCTTTCCGCTACTTTAAAAGGAAATTTATCAGCAGCACCAATCAGTTTCAATTTGAATCCCTTATCTGATTCCTTCTTCCAATTTTTAAAATTATCAAGGGATCCTTTATCACTGCTCCAATAAGTCGTCGGTGCAAAATCATCGCCGAAGCTCTCGTTCTCTACAATATTACGATTGGTAATCATCCAGTACTTTGGCATGGGTTCTCCTTTTTAATAAATAGTGAAAAGATAATAATACCGCAATGCTACTGTACTTTCTCGAAAGAACGGGAAGAGAAAGGGTGGCTTCCCCTCTTCTTTGAACACTTTTATCGATGTTTTATCTTCAGCTGTTATTCCCCATGGTAGCGGGTGTTTCCTCCTGCCACTTTATAACTGCAAACAATATACATCGTAAATTTTTGTGGTCAAGCATAATCCATACGTATGACATCCTGATTATGCAAAATCTTCTTTCGTTTCCTATTTCAGCATTTCTATCATTTCGAGTGCATTCCTGGCTGCCTTGCCTGCATTAAAGTTGTTGAGTTATTGAACATAATGATGGACTTTCCGGCAGAGTTGGCCATATTCTTTATATCGGACATAAAATTTCTGTAAATCCAGCGGGAAAATTTATAAAGCATTTCAAAAGAGGTGTTTATAGATTGTTATTGTTGAGTGAAAGAAGCAGGAGGTTAGGTTAGATTATTAAAATGGGTATAATCTTTGCTGAGCTTGAGTTTGGATAATTATCTTTATAGGATATGGATTGACCCATGTGTAGAGATATTCATACCCTATAGGGAGCAAGTAGTGTGAGCATCTAAAAAGTAATTACTTTTCTTTGTTGACAAGCAAAATGATATGTGTTCCCCATCTGCTTATACATAAAACTTCCGTAAACTCCGCGGGTAAATTTATAAAGCATTTCCAAAAGAAGTGGTTATAAATTGTTGTAAAGTGAACGAAAAGGGAATTTCGATTATGAAAAGAGGTATAATCTTTGCACTCTTCCTGGTTGGGATAATTCTTGGTATAGGATATGAATTGACCAAAGCCGCAGATGTTGAAGTAATTCTGGGTACTTCAAGCGGATTTAAGATTGTAAGAGGCACATCAGTAAGTGCTGGTACAAGTATTTTCTTTGTGGGCTCATCTACGGTAAGTATTGGAACGACAACACAGGCAGCCATGCTTACCATAGCAGGGTCATCTACAAGTAGTTCTGATGCTGCATTAAAAGTGGGCACCGCAACGCTATGGGTAGGAAATGACGGGAGTATTGGTATTGGTACAACAACCCCAAGCGCTACAGGTTACAAAGTATGGGTTGGTGGTAATTCATTTTTTGATTCTAATTTATATGCTCCGTATACTTATATTGGTTCAATTACTGCTTATACAGGTGGTTCATCAGGTACGGTTACCGTTTATGGAAATGCCGAAGTAACTGGCACACTCACAGCGGCAAAGTTTATTGGGGATGGCTCAGGGTTAAGTGGGATAACAGCAACCTCTTTAGGAAGTGCCAGTAATATAAACACAACAGGTACCATAAACGCCGGCTCAACAACGGTATCGACGCTCACCACAACGGGTTCAATAACGGCGGGAAGCGCGGGTGGTTTTAAGGTCGACGCCTCTGGTTCCATGACAGCTACTACCATCACCACAACCGGTTCGGTAACGGCCTCTTCAATTGCATCAACAGGGACAATAACAACAACGGGCAGAATCGGCATAGGCACTACTACGCCACAATATGCGTTGCAAATCAACAATGGCGGCACTTCGACGGGTTTTGTGGT
>JAUSDH010000177.1 GCA_030650655.1 Candidatus Brocadiaceae bacterium | reverse complement strand
TAAGTTCATGTACAGGGAAAATATTTCACCCTCCCTTAATCCCTCCCATCGAGGGAGGGAAAGTCCCCTCGCCCCTTGTGGGAGAGGGTCTGGGTGAGGGGTGTTTTCTTGTCAATACTATAAACAATCGGATCATTGACCCCTGCTTCTTTAAAGGCCTTTAGCCGTAAGAAACAGCTATGACATACGCCGCATGCCTTATCTGTGTTTTTGTAACACGACCAACTGAGATGTAGCGGTGCATTTAAAGAAATGCCCATTTTCACAATCTCTGATTTGCTCTTGCTAATAAGAGGTGTTTCTACCTCGATGCACGTTGTGGGCTTTGTTCCTACTTTGATGAGCCTATTAAAGGTTTCATAATAGATTGGCCTGCAATCGGGATAACCAGGGCTATCCTGTTCCACAGCGCCAATAAATACCTTCTTCGCCCCAATAACCTCTCCCCAGGAAACGGCAATGGTCAAAAAAAGCGTATTTCTAAATGGGACATAAGAGGTAGGAATTTCTTTACTATGCGACTGAGCATCCTGAACGTTTATGCTCAAGTCCGTTAGACTCGAACCACCAATCTTGCGGAGATAATCAATATTGGATATGAGAATCCTGTCTTCAGGAATGTTGTAGAACGATGCAATATCCCAAAAGGCATTAAGCTCCCGCGATTCGGTGCGCTGGCTGTAATTAACGTGTAAGAGAGCGAGCTGGTATTGTGAATTTGCGATAGCCGTGGTTACGCAGCTATCCATACCGCCGCTGACGAGTACAATAGCTAAATCCTTCATTAGTATCCTTATCCGAATAAATTGAGAAACATTTTAGATTTACGATTTGGGAGTTACGATTTATTTTTCAGTCTTTAAATCGCAAATCGTACATCGTAAATCATACATCGAAACTATACTCCTCTTGTTTGCGGTTCCCAAATATATTTATGGAGTTGGAGCTGAAATCGCACATCGAGATTATCTTCCAAAATCCATTGCACAACCAATCGTGGAGAGATTGTACCAAAGACAGCTCCTATTAACACATGAGCAATTTTAGATAAATTATATTTATGTATTACAGCCTTCGTCCAGTCATAATCTTTCCGTGAACTTAAGACAAATTTCACCTCATCAAATTTTGTCAGATAGTTAATATTATGCCAGTTCATGAAATGACTCATATTGCTGTCGGGGCATTTGATATCCATGATTTTAATAGCTTCTTGAGGAATTGTGCGGATATCGTAGCTGCCGTTTGTTTCGACTAAAACAGTATAATTTTTATTCATTAACTCTTTTATCAGCAGGGGCGTGTCCTGACTCGACAGCGGTTCACCTCCAGTAACACAGACTATTTTAGTCTTGAATCCTGCAATGCATTCAAGAATAGTACTCAAGGACATTTCTTTCCCATCTTCATAAGCGTAAGTGGTGTCGCAGTAGCTACAGCGTAAATTACAACCTGTTATACGTATGAAGGCGCATGGCAGGCCGGCATAAGATGTCTCTCCTTGAATACTCTTAAAGATCTCATTAATTTTCATAGATTTTAATTTTATTAAATATGTGGGAGTAAAGCAAGCTCCGTACTATTGTATAATTTAAATTGTATACGACAGAGTTGTTTATAACCCAATTTATTCCAATTTTATAAGGGAAATCAGTGTATTATTAAAAATATTTATTGAATAATTTCATCAATTATGAGATAGTATGTTCAAATCTAATTTTAGATTCTTCGTTTTCCGTTCAGAATAAATATAACTATTACCCTGCGGATATTTCCGAAACAAGAAAGGGAGGAATTATGGCAACGATATTGAAAGAAGATATTTTGCGTAGGAGAAATAAGGAAACCAGCAACAAAGAAAAGGTCGATAAGATAATGAATACAATAGTTAAACTGCCCGTGCAATCAAACCCGCCAAAATCAGAAAGTAAAGAAAGCAAAACAACCTCCGAAACAGTAAAACCTGCAGAGAGTACCGCAAGGCATTATATCTTTAGCAGCGAAATATTAATAGAAGGGGAATGTGCATCTGCACTTGACGAGATCAGAAACAAGCTTTTAAAAGAATTAAAACCTTCTGGAGAAATAGAATCAATTCTTGTGGATCGCATAGTTTCTAGTATCTGGCGATTGAAACGGTGTTTGAAGATAGAAAGTCAAATAATAGAGTTTGAGTCGTCTTGCATTCAAGAGTACGAGCGGGGATTTTTTAGGACTAGAAAAAGGACAAATAAAGAACTATCTCAATTAAAGGCATTAAAAATAACTGAGGGTAAAAATAGGCTTGAGGAATTATCTAAATATGAGACCATTTTAGAAAGACAAATATATAAGGCATTAAGTGCACTGGATAAACTCAGACAACATGGATCAATATCAGAAAAGAGGTCACCAAGGAAGGCAAAATAGGTGTGTTGCGTTTTGATGAAAGGTGAGTTTGGAATACAGAGCCAAAAAGATGCGAATACCCAAGGTTTGTTAAAGCTGCTTTTTATTGTAACATAATATATATTATCAGACGTTGTAAATTTGGTTGTGTGTACTGCTCTACCGATGAAATTTTTGCTTTCGTGAGGTTTGCGGATTTTTAAGTTTTGGCTGCAATCGGCGTGAACTTATTCCTCCCCTAATGCCAGTAAGACCCAGTATCAGAGCATAAGCTTTTACCTACGAACTAACACCACAATCAGTTGATGGTGTGCCTTTAAATTTAATTTCGATACTTAATAATTTCTTTTCTACCGAGTTAAAGAATATTATTGACAATATAAATTATGTCTGCTACTATATTTTTCGTTATTTTCAATTTACTATGAATATATATGTATCTGTTGATTAACTCTGTTTTTACAAAAATGTCAAAAATTAAGTGTCGTTTTATCAATGGGTTACGAAATCGATATTCTTCAAAAATGAGTGTTTTGGGGACTTAATCAACAGAGTTATATATGTGTCTTTTGTTTAGGTCGTTTAATAAAGGAGGATAATTTTGGACGCTGGAGAGATTGAAAAAGGTGTAACCGCAATCGTCGCTGAGGTTACTGAGTTAGACGAAAAGGAGATTTGGGACAAAAGAGATGCAAATTTCTTTAAAGACCTTGAGATAGATTCCCTCTTAGCCCTTGAAATTCTAGCACTCATTGAAAAGAAGTTCAAAGTGCAGATACCTGAAGAAAAGCTAGTAGATATTACCTCATTAAACGCGACAATTAATTTAACAAAATCAGTATTGGCAGAAAGCGGCAAACTCACCTCATAAGATGCTTGATACATAGCGCAGCAAGACACAAACCAATTACCACCCTTTACTTACCCTTCTTAATAAACGGTAGATAAAGGTGGTAAAACTTTATTAAAAATTTAAAAATAAATTAGAGCGCCATATTATTGTGCAGCAATATTACCGAGTAATACTTTACATGATTAACACAAAAAAAGCATACTTACGATGATACTATTTGAGGAAATTCGATCTCTTCTCCCTCAAAAATACCCTTTTCTATTTATTGATAAGGTTGTTGATCTCGAAGAAGGGAAAAAAATTGTTTGTGTAAAAAATGTATCCGGCAACGAACCCGTCTTTGTCGGACATTTTCCTGATTTTGCTATCATGCCGGGGGTCTTGATCATCGAGGCGATGGCACAGGCTTCTATTATCTTATTCAGGAAGAGCCTTCCCACCCAGCAAAACGACAAGAATACCGTTTTTTTATTGGCATCCATTAATAATGCACGGTTTACAAAACCTGTATTCCCCGGCGACCAACTCTTTATAGAAATCATCGTGGAGAAAATTGTCTCCAAGGGAGCTATTGTTCAGGCAACGGTAAAAGTTGAAGAAAAAACCGTTGCTAAGGCATCGTTGACCTTTGGCATCGCAGAAAAAAGTGCTTTGGTATAGTTTATGAATAAACGTGTTGTGATAACAGGCGTAGGAATGATCACCCCTATCGGGTCGGGCAAGGACACATTTTGGAATGCCCTTATTGCAGGGGTGTCTGGAGTGGACGACGTGACGTGCATAGATACTTCAGGCTATAAGGTACATAAAGGATGTGAAGTTAAAAATTTTACTTATTCGGATTATATAAAAAATGGCGTCCTTAAAAATATTGGCAAAGGTTCTCAGTTTGCGATAGCAGCCGCAAAGCTGGTCTTAAACGACGCAAAGCTTGATTTGAGTATAGTTGATTTAGAACGGATTGGGGTTTCTGTAGGAACAACCGCTGGTGAAATACAAATCCTGGAGAAAGTCAATTATATCAGGCATAAAGAAGGTGAAGACAAAGTTGCTCCTGACCTGTTTTTGATGCATCCGTGTAATAATATCCCGGCTAATATTGCTATTGAGTTTGGCTTGAAAGGTCCTAATACGATTATCACCACTGCTTGCGCCGCGGGTAATTATGCAATTGGATATGCCTGTGACTTGATTAAATTTGGAAGGGTGGACATGATGCTTTCCGGTGGCTCGGATCCTTTTTCGAAAGTTGCCTATACGGGATTCGCCAGACTGGGCGCTATTGCCCCTGATATCTGCCAGCCCTTTGACAAAAACAGGAAAGGCATGATGGTGGGCGAAGGTGCAGGAATGCTTCTTCTGGAATCGCTTGACCATGCAACAAAAAGAAATGCGAATATTTATGCTGAAATTATCGGTTATGGGCTTAGCTGTGATGCGTACCATATTACTATACCACATCCCGACGGTGAAGGTGTTGTCTCTGCCATGAAAAAGGCTTTAAAAAACGCAAACCTGAGTCCTGAAGATGTCCAGTATGTTAGCGCACATGGAACGGGAACTCCTGCCAATGACAAGGCTGAAACGATTTCAATTAAAAAGGTGTTCGGGAATAAACCCAAGAACCTTGCAATTAGTTCAATAAAATCCATGATTGGGCATACCATGGGTGCGGCCAGTGCAATTGAGGCAATTACTTGCGCATTAGTTGTCCAGAACGATATCATTCCTCCTACAATAAATTATGAAACGCCGGATCCTGAATGTGATCTGGATTATGTACCTAATGTTATGAGAAAACAACAGGTAACTATTGCTTTGAACAATGCCCATGCATTTGGCGGTAACAATAGCTGTCTGGTTGTAAAAAAGTTCACAGGATAAAAGAAGGTTTGTGATGGAAAAAGCGAGAATCGTTATTACAGGTGTTTCGGTTATCTCTCCTCTCGGGTCAGACAAGGATGTTTTTTGGAAAAATTTAACCGAAGGTGTATCGGGTATAAAACCTGTCACCCTGTTTGATGTAAGTAAATTTAATAGCAAACAGGCTGGAGAAATCTCTGATTTTGATGCCAAGATTTATCTTGGTCAAAAAGGAATCCGACATATCGATAGAACCTCACTCCTTGTATCATCAGGAACGGTTCTTGCCATAAAAGATGCGAACCTTGAAAATAATACCTATAGCGGTGATGAACTAGGCATTGTTGTTGGCTCTACCTATGGAAGTATTGACAGCATCAGTTCCTTTGATTTCCAGTCTTTGCGTGAAGGTCCTAGTTATGTCAATCCCATGGACTTTCCTAACACCGTGTTGAATGCACCCGCAAGCCGTGCCTCTATTTTCTGTAAAGCCACCGGACTCAATACTACCATTTCAAACGGCGTAACAAGCGGTATCGATGCGATTATTTATGCCTCTGATTTCCTTCGGATGGGTCGTGTAAAGGCGGTCGTTGTTGGCGGCGTACATGGTTTAACCCATGACATATTTTGGGGCTCCCATAATTCAAAGATACTGGCTGGCAGCAAGAATGGGACGCTGGAAATTTGTGCTCCATTTGATAAGCGGCGAAATGGAATGATTATTGGCGAAGCATCGGCATTGGTTATTCTTGAAACTTTGGAAGATGCATTGAAGAGAAATGCGCACATATATGCAGAGGTTAAGGGTTATGGAACTGCATTCGAGCCTAAAATGGCCGTCAGCAAAGAATATCAAATTGACGGTAACAAGAGAGCCATTATGAACGCCATTAGCGACGCCAATCTGACACTGCATGACATTTCCTATATTTCTGCTAATGCCTATTCCGGTGTTCATGGTGATGCTCTTGAAACCAAAGTTATCAAAGAGGTATTTGGCATGCGGGCAAAACTTATCCCTGTGTCAGCCATCAAATCTATGACAGGTGAATGTTTTGACGCCTCGGGTGCATTACAAACAATAGCCGCATTGATGTCCATCAAAACACACACAATTCCGCCCACAATAAATTATAAGGAACTTGATGTAGAATGTGATTTAGATTACGTGCCAAACAACTGCCGGGCTGTCCCAGTCAAAAACGTCCTTATAAACTCATTCTCGCGATTAGGAAATAATTCATCATTAATTATCTCCAAATACAAACCGTAATTCATGCTGTCTTCCGATACGTATATTCAATCCACAAAAAAGGATAAGTTATATCCTTATTATGATGCGATTATTATTGGTGCAGGCATTGCAGGCTTGGTGTGTGCTGCATTTCTTGCCAAATGTGGGAAAAAAGTTCTCCTGGTGGAACAACACTTCATTCCTGGCGGGTATTGTACTTCTTTTAAGCGAAAGGGCTTTACCTTTGATGCAGCAGTTCACCATATCGGAGGTTGCGGAAAGTGGAGCGTTGTCGGTCGCTGTCTTAAGACGCTTGGGATTGAAATGGATTTCTATTCTCTCGACCCAATGGATCACCTCATTTTTCACAACTTCAGCATTGAAATTCCAGCCGACCTGGACGAGTATATCGCACGTTTACAGGATCGGTATCTATTGGAAAAATGTAATATTAAAGATTTTTTTCAGGATTTCATAAAACTCTACCGTGCTACATTTAATAATGAAAAAAGTCAAATTATCGACAAATATAAGGACCAAACATATGGCGAGATGTTAGATGCCTTTTTTAAGAACGACGAACTCAAGATGATACTTGCCGGCCAATGGGGATATATAGGTCTCCCCCCTACTCAGGCATCTGCTATTGCAATGTGTCAAATGATGATCAATTATCTCAAAGATGGCGCATTTTTCCCTGTGGGTGGTACGCAAGAGTTTGCTAATGCAATTTTTAAGAAATTTATTGATTTTGGCGGACACGTTATGCTATCATCAAGAGTCAAAAAAATCCTTCTGAATGATAATTACGTAAGAGGCATTCAGTTACAGAATGACAATGAAATTTCATCCGGCTTAGTTGTGTCGAATATTGATGCCCGGCAGACTTTCATTGATTTATTAGAAGGTAAAATGGATTCATCCTTCCTTAAAAAAATCGAGGGGATGAAAGAAAGTTGCTCTTTTTTCCTTTTATATTTAGGTGTTGGAGGTGATGTAGATTTAACTAAGTTAAAGAGAGGGTTTTATCACACGGCCACAGATGCAAGTACCATGGACAAAGAATGGTTATATATCTCCGTTCCAACAAAAATATGTCCTGCCCTTGCACCTTCAAATAAACAAATAATATCTGTGGTTGTCTATTTGAATAAAGCGATGTATAAAAGCGTTACCGATTGGAAATCTTTTAAAGAAAGTATGACGTTACAAACGATCAATCGATTAGAATCATATATTCCGGATTTAAATAAATACATAGAAGTAAGAGAGTCAGCTACACCGAAAACCCTGGAACGTTACACATCAAACACAAACGGAGCCGCTTATGGCTGGGAGGCCTCTGTAGACCAAATGTGGGAGAACAGGCTTCCCCAGAAGACACCGATTGAAAATTTATACTTAACAGGTCATTGGACAAAACCAGGTCCTGGGATTTGTGCCGTTGTCTCTTCGGGGTGGAGCGTAGCTAATTTAATTATGGAGAATTGGAGGTAAATAAAAATATGAGTAGAAAAATGATGTTAATTAATCCACATAAACCGGGTAGGCATGGTGAAGAGAGTATTACGGTAATCGTCCAAATGCCTTTAAATCTTGCCTACGTTATTGCTCTTACACCCGGTGATTGGGAATTTGACGTTATCGACGAAAATATTGAATTAGCAATGAATGACAAAGACGAAATCACTTTTAAACCGGTTGACCTTGTGTGTATTACAGCGGTTACCTATCAATCACCCAGGGCCTATAAGATTGCTGCCGCTTGCAGGAAAAAGGGCATGACTGTAATCATGGGTGGAATACATGCATCTGTTGTGCCAGAAGAAGCTGCAAATTACGTTGATGCTGTTTTTGTGGGTGAGGCAGAAGAAGTGTGGCCGCAGGTTATAAAAGACTTCGAAGAGGGAAAACTGAAAAAGGTCTATCAGGGTGGATTACCTCCCCTCAGTTTGATGAAGAAGGTATATCCAAATCGAGAATTCTTGAAGAAAAAATACAATTATAAATTTTCTTCCATCGTAACAACAAAAGGATGCCCGAACTATTGTGATTTTTGCAGTGTACCCACATTCCAGGGCAGAAAATTCAGGGAAAGACCTTATGGAGATGTCCTCGATGAGATGGCAGCCACAGATTACAAGGGATTGATGTTGGCGGAAGATAACTTCTATGGTCATGGTAAAAAATCAAACGAGAGGGCGAGAGACCTTTTCAAGGGAATGGTGGAACGTGGAATACACAAAGATTGGCTAGGATTCACTGCGTTAAACATCTCTCAAGACTCTGAAATATTAGATTATATGGCCAAGAGCGGCAATTTTGGTATGCTTATCGGTATAGAATCTACGAATGAGGCCGTTTTGGAGAAAATGAATAAACGTGTAAATCTGAAGTTGGGTACCGATAGTTATTATGATTGTATACAAAAGATACATAATGCCGGCTTGGTTGTCTGGGGCTCCGTAGTATTTGGAGCCGATGGAGATGGCAAAGATTCTTTTAAGCGAATGACTGAATTTATATTGGAAAACAATATTGATATTCTCACCTTTGGTATTAACTGTCCATTCCCCAAGACACAACTCTATGCAAGACTTGATTCAGAAAAGAGGATCTTCAGGAAAAACTATCCAGAGGATTGGCAATACTACGATACAGCCCATGTGGTACACCGTTTCGTAGACATGACATTAGAAGATTTTATTGACGGCATGCAGTATGTTTACGACCATATTTATGCAGGTGATAATCTAAGAACACGATTCAGAAACTCAATTAAAACAACAAAGAATCCCCGAAACTCCATGTTTGCGTTCAGGGTAGGTTCAGATTGGAAGCAGGTCTTTGAACAAGTATTGCAGAATTTAAAGGAATTATACGATTCAGGCGATTATTATCAGGACTGGTACAAATCAAGTGCAGTACCTGTTTCAAAACCCGTTATGGAAACAGTAACCACATAAATACATTAAAACATGAATTCTTAATGAAATTTATAAAGGCACATCAATTTCAAAACTGTTGATGTGCCTTTATAATTGATAATAATCTTGGTTTTGAGTTCGACGGTTGTGTCATGGAAAATATTCTGAATCGAATTAGAGATTTTAGTAAAAAAGTTGAACTATTTTATGTGGCAACATCAAACCAAAAGAAAGAGGTACACCTCGCTGTTGCTAAAGATTTAACTTTTTTATCAGACAATAAACATGTAGCTTTCAAGTCGTGGTTTTGCAAAAAAACTATAGAAAATATTTTTGAAAATCTGAATATATCTATTGCTATTTATGACGCAAAGACCGATACGGGATATCAAATAGTTGGCAGAGCGGTCTCGAAAAATGTGGTAGCTGTTTTGAATGGTTACTCACCGCAGTTGGAAAAGATTGAAAAAGAATATCCACAAGAAGAGTATCAGTTGAAAATAAAAATTATAAATATTATGGATTTACACAGAGTCGCTCATTCTGACAAGTATCTTTTACATAATTGATTTTCGCCCATAAAATCTTAATTTGAAAAGGAGGTGAAACATGATAGGCAAGTTATTATCTTTATCAATGGAGAAATCGATCATTCCAGATATTAGTCCAAAGGCCATTATGGTTATTGCTATTGCACTGATATTCGTTATATTATTCACATGGAAAAAGGAGGGGTAATTGCCTGAGAGAAGCGCTGCCTTCGATCTTGTAATCATTGGTGGCGGGCCTGGCGGTTACGTATCCGCTATAAAGGCTGCTCAGCTTGGAATAAAGACTGCACTCGTCGAAAAGAATAAAGTTGGTGGTACGTGTTTGCATCAGGGTTGCATTCCAACAAAAGTACTCTTACATTCTGCAGACATTTACCGTAAGTTACTTAAGGCACATGAATATGGAATTACTTTTGATAAATTAGGAATTAATTATCCACAGTTTCATCGACGCAAAGAGTCTGTCGTTAAACGATTATTCCAGGGAACGCAATTTCTCCTCAAAAAAAATGGTGTTGAGGTCTTTGAAGGTGAAGGGCAACTCACCTCTGCAAATAACGTATTGATTAAAAAAAATGGAACAGACATTGTCGAATTATCAGCAAAAAATGTTATCTTGGCTACCGGTTCTGTTCCACTCATTCCTCGTACAATTCCCCACGATGCGAAATACGTACTCACCAGTGATAACATCTTATTACAAGAAGAAATTCCTAAATCAATTATTATAGCGGGTGGCGGTGCTGTAGGAATTGAGTTCGCGTATCTTTTTAATATCCTTGGTTCAAAAGTTACCATCGTAGAACTTCTGGATGACGTTCTTCCTGCCGAAGACAAAGAAATCCGCGCTACTTTAAGGAAAATACTTACGAAAAGAGGCGTGGACATTCTGACAAAAACCTCATTAGAGAAGGTTGAAGTTGATAATGGCGTTCGTGTAGAAATAAAAAGCAAGATTGATACCCCCCACTCCCCTACCACAACCGAAAACAAGGACTATTTAAAGGCAGATTATTTACTCCTGGCTTTAGGTAGAACACCCGCCTTGACCCATCTTGGAATAGAAAAACTGTCATTAAATTTTAAAGGAAAATATTTGCAAACGAATGAAGTTATGGAAACCAGCCAAAAGGGGCTCTATGCAATTGGAGACATTACTGGCCCTCCCCTTTTAGCTCATAAGGCTTCAAATGAAGGTCTTTGGGCCGTTTCCCACATTGCAGGCAAAGAAACTACCCCAATAAATTATCAAAACATTCCACGGGTGACCTATTGCTCTCCACAAGTAGCAAGTGTAGGACTTACACAAGAAGAGGCTGAAAACAAAGGATACAAAATAAAAGTGGGAAAATTTCCACTCATTGCCAATAGTAAGGCCATTATTGACGGAGAATATGAGGATGGGTTTGTAAAGATTATTGCAGATGAAAAATACGGTGAAATATTAGGAGCGCATGCTGTAGGACCAAATGTGGGAGAGTTAATGTGGGGTATTTCACTTACCACAATTTTAGAAGGTACGGCTTCTGAGCTATCGAGCAATATATATCCCCACCCTACTCTCTCTGAAGCAATTCTAGAGGCTGCACATGCTGCTGTTGATAAACCAATACATTTATAATTACCTATAATTATGTGTCTGGAAATATTTAAAAATTTATGAAGGCATCAGACCTGCTTGTAAAATGTTTGGAAAACGAGGGTGTTCGTTATATCTTTGGAATCCCCGGCGAGGAAAACATAGACATCCTCGACTCTCTGTTGGATTCAAAGATACAATTCATTCCAACACGCCATGAACAAGCTGCTGCTTTTATGGCAGATGTCTATGGTCGTCTGACAGGTAAGGCAGGTGTGTGTTTATCTACACTTGGCCCAGAAGCGCCCAACCTTGTAATGGGCGTCGCCGATGCCAATCTGGATCGAGTACCTCTCGTTGCTATCACAGGACAGGCCAGTCTTGACCGTATGCACAAGGACTCTCATCAATATATGGACACCGTTGCTCTATTCAAGCCCATTACAAAATGGAATACCCTTGTCCATACAGCCGATATTATCCCCGAGGTTGTCAGGAAGGCATTTAAACTCGCCCAGATGGAAAAACCAGGTGCCACTCATATTGACTTTCCAGAGGACGTAGCAAAGGCAGACCTCATAGCTCTACCAATTCCCTTGAAAGACGAGGCACATACTCCCTACCCCACCGAAGAGACATTAGGAATTGCCGCGAAGTTAATTTCAGATGAAAACTATCCCGTTGTTCTTGCGGGAAATGGTGTCCTTCAATCGTGTGCTTCTGAATCTTTGACTAACTTTGCAGTAAAATTAAATATACCTGTAGCCACCACGTTTATGGGCAAAGGAGCAATCTCAGATGATTGTCCTCTCTCATTGCTTTCAATTGGCTTGAGGGATGACGACCATATTTCTTGCGGTTTTGACCAGGCAGATTTAATTATTGCTATCGGATATGACCTTGTGGAATACCCCCCCTACAAATGGAATCCACATAAGTCAAAGAAGATACTTCACATCGACGTTACTCCGAGCGAGGTAGACGCCTATTATAATGTTGATATGGAAGTAATTGGTAAAATTTCTGAAACCCTTGACCATTTGTCTGGTATGGTCAGAATAAAAGAAACAAAACATATTATCAGTATTTTGAGGAATTCTGTCACAGAAGAATGTAAAATTACACACGACGATAGGTCATTTCCGATGAAACCGCAAAAAATATTATGTGATGTCCGTGAAGTATTAAAACCTGATGATATTTTGATCAGCGATGTAGGCGCTCATAAATTATGGATTTCGCGTATGTACCCTGTGTACAAACCCAATACCTGCATTATTTCTAATGGTTTTGCATCTATGGGTATTGCACTGCCTAGTGCGATCGCTGCAAAATTGGTATACCCAGAGCGGCGGGTCATTGCTATTATGGGTGATGGCGGCTTTCTCATGAATTCGCAGGAAATAGAAACGGACACTCGTCTTGGTCTCTCATTCGTATCATTAATTTTTCATGATAACAGCTATGGTGTCATTAAATCAAAACAATTGAATTTCTTTGGACGGTCTGCATTTGTTGACTTCTCTAATCCCGACTTTGTCAAATATGCAGAAAGCTTTGGCGCCAAAGGCTATCGTGTAGAGTCTGCAAATGATCTAAAACCGATTTTACAAGATGCCCTCAAACAACGTGGCGTCAGCGTTGTCGATTGCCCGGTTGACTATTCTGAAAATATTTTTCTCACCCAAAGGATGAGCAAACTTTCTTCTCCCAATACAAATGAATAACGAAGTAAAAATTGCCTATTTTTCTATGGAGATTGGCATCTCCAACAACATACCAACCTATAGCGGCGGTCTGGGCGTCCTCGCGGGAGACACCATAAAATCAGGCGCAGACCTCAAAATACCCATGGTTGCCGTCACTCTACTCTCAAAAAAGGGTTACTTTCGTCAGGATATTGACAGTGATGGAAGACAAATTGAATATCCTATAGTTTGGGATCCATCAAAGTTTCTGATACGCTTATCCAGAAAGATTGCGGTCCAAATTGAAGGGCGCGACGTTTATATTCAGGCCTGGCGTTACAATGTGCAAAGCGTTACCGGAGGAAAAGTAGATGTGATCTATCTCGATACAGACGTCGAGGAAAATACAAAAGAAGACCGTGAGATAACTGCCTTTTTATATGGTGGTGATGATCGTTATCGCCTAAAGCAGGAAATTGTACTGGGTATCGGCGGAGTACGCATGCTCCATGCGCTTGGTTTTCATATCAAAAAGTACCATATGAACGAAGGACACGCCAGCTTATTGACGCTTGAACTGCTTCTGATGTACAAAAGGGACATCGAAAGTGTCTGGGATGAGCGATGGATCTGGGATATTGATGCAGTAAGAGAGTTGTGTGTATTTACGACACACACCCCTATAGACGCAGGCCATGACCGATTCTCCTATGACCTTGTAAAAAAAGTGATGGGTGAGGTAATCCCACTGGAACAATTAAAAAAGCTTGGAGGCGAGAATCATCTCAATATGACACGTCTTGGGTTAAACCTGAGCAATTATGTCAACGGTGTCGCTAAAAAGCACGGAGAGGTATCGAAAGCCTTGTTCCCTGGTTACGAAATCAATGCCATTACCAATGGTGTTCATTCATTTACATGGACGTGTGAAGGCATGAAGCAATTATATGATAAATATATTCCCGGTTGGGCCAACGAACCAGAATTATTCGTTCGTTCAGAAATCATCCCGGATGGAGAATTGTGGGAAGCACATCTCCAGGCTAAAAAAGACCTTATTCAATATGTAAATAAATCAGCAGGCATAGATATCAAGGTAGATGTTTTAACTTTTGGGTTTGCAAGGCGATTTACTTCGTACAAAAGAGCCGATTTAATATTTTCAGACCTTGACCGTCTATTGACGCTATGTGAAAAAGGCGAGTTCCAGATCCTTTACGCTGGAAAGGCACACCCCAAAGATACTCCTGGCAAAGACATCATAAAAAGGATCATCGATCTTTCAAAAAAAGTTAACGACAAAATCAAGATCGTATTTTTAAAGGATTACAATATAGAAATGGCATTAAAGTTGGTCTCAGGAGTAGATGTTTGGCTCAATACACCATTGCGTCCACGAGAGGCATCAGGCACCAGCGGTATGAAAGCCGCCCACAATGGCGTAATCAATTTCAGTGTTTTGGATGGGTGGTGGATTGAGGGGCATATCGAAGGAATAACCGGTTGGTCTATTGGCCCTAAACCTACAGAATCTTCTCTTACGAATATTAACGATGCGGCAGATGCTGATGATTTGTACTATAAGTTGGAAAATATCATAATCCCAATGTATTATCACGACAGAAACCAGTGGATAAAAATTATGAAAAATTCTATTGGCAAAATTGCCTATTATTTCAACAGCCATCGCATGATGCGTCGATATGTAACCGAGGCATATTTACGATAGACGCATGCAGAAAAATCCCCGGAAAATTAGGGCTATTATATTTGACCTGGATGATACCCTCTATGATTGCAGTGGCACACTCGTATTGCGGGGTCGAAGACAGGTTGCCGGGAAGATTGCCAGATTGATTAAGTGTTCTGAAGAAGAGGCATATAGCCTCCAACTGGAAATAGAAGAAAAATACGGGGTAAAGGCAAATATTTATGAAAAGATTGTTTCGCATTACCATCTTCCAGGCACGTATGCACAGGAGTTATTGGAAGATTTTGTTCATATAAATATTTCAAACATTACAGTCTTTCCCGATGTAATGGATACAGTAATTCAGTTGAAGGCACGGGGTTACAGGGTGGCTCTTGTCACCTCCGGGGATAAGGAAATTCAGAGAAAGAAGATCGATGTACTGGGATTAAATAACAGGTACTTTGACGATATTGTAATTACTGATAGGAATAAGGGTCAGTCAAAGAAAGCCTGTTTTCAGGAAATTATGAAACGCTACGATTTACAGCCCAAAGAATTTGTCTGCGTGGGAGATAAGATAGATGATGAATTAGCTGCTAGCAAGTCTCTGGGAATGTTTACGGTGATGTTTGAACACGGCCGGCATTACAATGCATATTTAAAAGTACAGGACAAATATATAAAACCCGATTATTTTATTAAACATATCAAAAATATTTTAGAATTAGAAATTTTGAATAATTTGCAAGTTAGCTAACTTTAAGACATTCGATCATTACACTACCATACCTATAATGACCCCTTCAAACACCAATTTTCCATCAACTACACCTTGGGTATCAAAAATAGCCCTCCGTGCGCGCAATTCTCTGTTTTTTGCAATGAGGATGAGTCTATCACCCGGCACAACCTTTCCACGGAACTTGACTTTATCAATACCCCCAAAACCCAGGAATCGATCATCTTGGGTAGTCATTTTATAATAGTAAGTGCACAGTTGTGCAGCAGCCTCCAGCATGAGTACCCCTGGCATAAGCGGTCGACCAGGAATGTGTCCTCGCACCCAGAATTCATTCTGGGAAACGTCCTTGTAACCTATGATAATACCCTGTTCTGGGTCGAATTTTATAATACCGCTGAGATGCTCCATCTCGTAACGATGAGGTATAATGGAGCGAATGGTCTCGATGTCTACAATCGATTTGTTTAAATCTAAAGTCTCTAAATCTGCTAATATTTCCTGTGGCATAACAACCTTAATGGTAAATTGTTTATGGAAATCAGTGTTTATGGAAATCAGAAAATTAAGTAAAAAAATATTTTAATATAATAATGATAGGTTTCTGGCATGTCAATTAAAATATTATGTTACAATGAGATAAAAATATATTTGACAAACATGTGATGTTTTGATATAAAATTTATTCTTAATATTCTTTTTTCGTAAAATAACTTTATGTGACTTATGGGTGGTACTTTGTAAGTCGTTCCTTCGTTGGTCTTCATAATAAATACTGTACTTTATCCCTATAACTTTTCATTGGTTGAAAGGAGAATAAGAAAATGTTGAAGAAGGTTGGTATAACAATGGCGTTTGTTGGCGCGTTAATTATCACTGTTGGTACGACTAGTATTTTTGCAGCAGCTTGTGGCTGCCCAAAAGATGCGAAGTGTGCAGATAAATGTGAAAAGGGAAAAACAGATCCCTGCCCTTGTCACAAATA
The DNA here is from genome assembly GCA_030650655.1 of Candidatus Brocadiaceae bacterium. Taxonomy (GTDB): domain Bacteria; phylum Planctomycetota; class Brocadiia; order Brocadiales; family Brocadiaceae; genus Wunengus. Next base: position 5,496 of record JAUSDH010000177.1, on the reverse strand, counting down.
AATATAACAATTTTATAGTACTTTTGTAGTTTCAATAAAAAAAGCGCCTTGTCTCGCATAAGGCGCTTTTTTTGATACAATCAGTTTAAGGAATAAAATAAAAAATGAACACATTTATGGCAAAAAAAGAGAATGTAAAAAGGAATTGGTATATCGTAGATGCCAAGGACAAGATTTTGGGACGAATGTTAACCACCGTTTCAAGAGTGCTTCAAGGCAAGCACAAACCAGAATATACACCTCATGTTGATGTTGGGGATTTTGTTATTATTACCAATGCCAGCAAGGTAAAACTTACTGGAAAAAAGATGGAAGAGAAGATTCACTATTATGTAACACATTTTCAAGGTGGTTTGAGAAAAAGGATGGTCGGTAAAACCCTTGAAACAGCGCCAGAGAAAGTATTCAACCGGTCAGTAAGAAGGATGTTGCCGAGAACGAAACTAGGTAAAGCTATGTTAAGAAAATTAAAGATTTATGAGGGTGCCGAGCATCCACATCTAGCACAACAACCAAAAGAGTTGATTATTCGTAATTAATCGAAGGAGAGAAAAGTGGCAGGAGAACAATATATTTGGGGTACAGGTAGACGCAAGACATCTATTGCAAGAGTAAGGATAAAAAAAGGAAATGGCAAGATACTGGTAAACGATCAGGATATGGATAGCTATTTTACCATAGAGCGGGAAAGGGGCATGGTAAGGACTCCACTGAAAACCACAAAAACACTGGGAGAATTTGATGTATTAGTTAATGTTAAAGGCGGAGGTTTAGCTGGTCAGGCTGGGGCAATATCTCTTGGTATTGCACGTGCCTTATCTAAATCCAATCCAGCCCTTGCGGAAAGTTTGCGTGGCGGAGGATTTATGACAAGAGATAGCAGGATGAAAGAACGTAAAAAATATGGCCAAAAGGGTGCACGGAAGAGCTTCCAGTGGACTAAACGATAATCTTCTGTTTGGTGCTCTATTTTGTTCTCTTTAATTTCTGATAATACTGCGTGGCAAGTTTAATACCTTCCTCGAAGGTTACCTTTGGCTTCCATTTGAGTTTTTCCATTGCCTTTAAACTGTCCAGGCTTATATGATCAATCTCTCCAGGGCGCTTTTCACCAAATATAGGTTCAATATCTGATGCAAGCGCCCTTCGTACGGTATTAAACACCTCTAAGTCAGAAATTTCTTTCCCCCAGCCAAGATTATAAATCTCACCGTTTCCCACGTTATTCAGAACAATCATGTTTGCATTTATAATATCGTCCACATAAACATAATCACGGGTCTTCGAGCCGTCACCAAAAATCGTAGGACGTATATTTTGAAGTAGCAGTTCGCTAAATATCGCTACCACACCTGCCTCGCCATGCGGAGACTGTCTTGGCCCGTAAACATTCGGATACCTCAAGATGGTAAAATTCAAACCATATAATTTGTAAAAAATAGACAAATAATGCTCTACCGTATGCTTGCTTACACCATACTGTGAAAGAGGTTCAACAGGATACGTTTCTTTGACAGGCAAGACCTTGGGTTCACCGTAAACTGCACCGCCGGTAGAAACATAGATAAACTTTTTAATCTGATATTGTTTTGACAATTCACAAAGATTGAGTGAACCCAAGATATTAATATTCGCATCATAAGCAGGCATCTCTACTGACTTACGCACATTAACATGAGCGGCATGATGATCCACAACCTCCGGCTTTTCTTTTTTAAATACCTCTTCCAGGGAGACAGTATCACAAATATCTACTTCATAAAATAACGCCTTTGGGTTAACATTTTCCTTTCGCCCAGCCGAAAGGTTATCAACGACAACTACGTGATGTCCATCTGCAACCAATCTATCTACCAGATGAGAAGCGATAAAGCCGGCGCCACCAGTCACAAGTATTTTCACTCAAAAACCCCTTTCTGAGAATTTGCTCACTATTCCGTGAATTATCATAATTACGTGCTAAACGGCAACCCTTCTAATATCATCCTTGGGTGATCGAATACCATCTTCTTTGCCGCCTCTTCCCCCAGCATTTCAGACACGACCTTTACAGCCTTAGACAGTATTGGAGGTCTTGCTATTGGTGAATGGGCATCCGATGCAATCACATGTACGAGATTGTTTATTAACATCCATAAAACACACTTCAAAGGTACAGCATCAAAATCCCCTACGATACTTTGTGCTGTTACTTGTAAAATTGCCCCCATCTCTACGTAACGTACAACCATATTGGGATTACGCTGAATTCTATAATTCCTTTCAAGATGAGGTAAAATAGGAGTAAATCCCATTGACTTTAACTTAAATATAATCTGCTCTGTTTCTGGAGGAACCGACTGAAATGGAAATTCCAAAAGGATATATTTTTTACCTTCATTTATAGTCAAAATACTACTTTCCCTTAAAATATCTGTATCCAACAGACGGTCATTTAAATGCACTTCTGCACCAGGAAATATAACCAAATCCAAACCCTCTTGTTTTAATAATTGGTTGAGCATGCGTATCTTTTCTAGGACTTTATTTTCATCTAAATCATCCATCCCATTTTGCACATGAGGGGTAGCTATTATCTTCTTTATTCCGTCATTCACTGCAATTCTGCACATCTCAAGAGATTCTTGTATCAGTGTCGGACCATCATCTATCATTGGTAATATATGTGTATGGATATCAATCATAATTGGAAATATAATAGCATGAATATCAAATTAATCAATCAGCATAAATTCTACTTGCAAATTCTACAATATGTAGAATATAATACTTTCAGTATTACATATTTCCACTCTTTGATATCGCACAATGTATAAAAAAGTCATTCAAGAATGAGACAAATATATTTTGTAAAGAACTCGACATGAACAAACAAGTAAAATTTAATTTCAATCCTTTCAAAGAAGGGCTAAATCAAGTCCTGGGAGCGCTGGAAAAGGACATAATGGAGGTGTTATGGAATCGTGGAGAGTCCAGTGTAAAAGAAATCCTGGATGCATTTTCAAATGATAGGGATACTTCATATTCTACCGTAATCACCGTTACCAATCGAATGGCCAAAAAAGGGCTTCTTAAAAAAAGAAAGGTTGGAAGGGCTTATTTTTATAACCCTACTTATAATAGGGAACAATTTTTTGATGTCGTATCAAAAAAAATGATAGAGGGAGTTTCCGAATTTTCTTTTCAATCGGCGATGGTGCATTTTGTTGATTATATGGCACAGGTAGACCCTGACAAGATAGAATACTTTTCTAAACTAATTGAATCTAAAAGGAAAAATAAGCCCGGGAAATAATTCCATGAAAAATTTGATAAAAACCCAACATGGAAAAGCGCTACTCTACTTTACACTGATTGTATTCATAAACCTTATCATCGTATCCATAATAATCATAGGCATAGGACTTGGAATCAAAGGATACATATCTGATACCAGATTCGCTTATGAAGCCGTCACCTGCTGTGGGAGTATTTGTTCAAAGTGTTTTTTTACTTTACGGACTTTTCTTTCGATACTTCCCTGGGGTTGCGTTGTAATACTTTTTATAGGAATAGGTATGGCTACTCGTAAAACAATCCTCATGCTATCCTGGAATTACCGATTTATTGGCCCTATCACCCCCCTATCCTTCGAAACTCATCCTAATTTAAAAAATATTCTACCGACTTTGAATCTTTACGGACAACTTGTACTCTTAGACAATGACAAGTTGCGCTGTGCTTTTACTTTAGGTCTATGGAAGCCGAAAATATACGTATCATCGGGCATTTGTTCTTATTTATCGAGAAAGGAACTCATAGCCGTAATCTTCCACGAAACACATCATAAAAAGAGCAAAGATCCATTAAAGCTATTTGTCGTACAAATATTGTATGCGCTCAATTTTTTCCTTCCAGTTAATAATTATCTGATAAATCTGTTTTCTGCTGCATCTGAAAAGGCAGCCGATGATAGCGCCATAAATTTTTCGAGAGAACCATTAGAGCTGGTAAGCGCACTCGTAAAGTTATCCAAATCTAAATTAATGGATACGCCGAGTCCCTCGACCGCATTTTCCAAAGAACAGAATATTGTAGAAGATCGAATTAGACGTTTGCTGGAAACACATAAGCCCCTTCCCTATTCGGGCAAGACGTATTTATATCTTTCGTGCATAGCATCAGTTTTTATTGCAGTAATAATTTGTTTGTCCTTGTTTTTTAAGTCCTTTAATCACATTCACACCATCGAGTGTAAATCAAGGACGTGTAACATGGCTAAGTGCGGATAATCGTATTCTTAACATGAATAGAATACCCTTAAAAATATTTTTATTCACTCCACTACTCTTTGTATTTTCTTGCACCGTCATTTTAGCAAGGGAAAAAGGTAACAGCACGCCCCAAAAACAAACGAACAGCAAAAACGTTATTATTGAAATGAATGAAACCGAAGCCCCTTTGGACTTAAAATGGCTGATCCAAGAAGCCATAGAACACAATCCTGAAATAATTGCAGCCCAAAAACGCTTTAATGCTGCAAAAGCACGGATTTCACAAGCGAAGTCACTAGATGATCCTTCCATTCGTGCCGGTTCTTATGATATGTCTAACAATCCGGTCAATATCAATGGTCAAACCGAAATGCTTCAGCAGCGTTATGGTGTATCACAAAAGATACCTTTCCCAGGAAAATTGCGCCTCCGAAACGAGGTAGCCGTCGAAGAAGCTAACATGACAGAAAGAGATTCTCAATCTAAAATACAGGAAATTACAGCTCTGGTAAAATCAGCCTATTATGAACTCTGTTACGTTGACAGCGCCATTGACATAACGGAGGAGAATCGAGAATTATTACGCAAATTTACTAAAATTGCTGAAACAAAATATTCAGTAGGTAAGACTACACAAAGGGATGTGCTTGCCGCGCAGGTTGAATTGTCTATATTAGCCAATAACCATATTGTTTTAAACAAAGAAAGGGAATCCATTATCGCCCGACTAAATAGCTTATTAGATAGACCTACAGACGCCTCTTTGGGAAAACCAAGACCATTTAAAAAACATACTCTAACTCTGACGATTAAAGAATTAGAAGACCGCGCTATTAAAAACCGGCCTGAACTAAAGAAGTTTGATCACGCCGTAAAAAAGGAAGAAGCAACCTTAAAACTTTCAAAGAAGGATTATTACTTTGCAGACCTCGAACCGATGGTGGAATACATGCAGGAAGATAAGCGTTCCGACACATGGGCATCGTCACTCACGATAAACGTCCCCTGGCTCTGGCCGAAAAATCGTTCAAAGGTTAAAGAATCAAAAGAAGATCTTAATGCCGCTAACGCTGACTATCGTTTTGTCAATAATAAGACAATGTTTGAGGTCAAAGATTTATCAGTCAGGGTACAATCATCCGAAAGTACGATAAATCTTTATAAAACGGGCGTAATCCCCCAGGCCGAGCAATCCTTAAAGGCTGCACGTATTGGATATGAGGCAGACAAGGTTGATTTCCTT
>JAUSDH010000166.1 GCA_030650655.1 Candidatus Brocadiaceae bacterium | reverse complement strand
TATAAAGGTGAACGTCATTGAAAATGGGAAAAGTAAATAGGAGGTTGTTATGAAGGTTTATGTAATTTACGAAAAAGGTGTATTTCGTCCCAGCGAGAAAGTCAATCTCCCTGAGCATCAGAAGTTGATAATACACTTCTGGCCTGAAATAAAGCATGATTCAGACCTTGAAAAGGCTTATACCGAGGCCTCGTCTTCCAGGCCAGATTTAGAGGATTGGGATGTGCTTGACAAAGAGGATTGGGTATGATAGCTCCGAAACAAGGAGACATTTACCTTGTCACACTAGACCCAACCATTGGGACTGAAATGGCTAAAACAAGACCGGGTGTTATTGTTTCCAATGATCATGCGAATAAAGGGTCAAATAGGGTATCTGTTGTTCCAATTACCTCGTCAAATATTGCCAAGGTATATCCCTTTGAGGTATTTTTATCGGCCAAATCTGAGACCGGGCTTAACTATGATTCAAAAATAGCTTGCGATCAGGTACGTTCCGTTGATAAACGCAGACTTCTAAAAAAAACTCGGCTCGGTGTCTCTAGATACGATGGATGGAATCAAAGCAGCATTACGAATACATTTTGCATTGTAAGAGGCGTAGATGTTGGGTAGGGCGCAAGCGAAACCCAACACCAATCATAGCATTTACAGAAATGTTGGGTTTTGTTCCTCAACCTAACCTTAATGACTTGGTGTCTTTATGATAAAATATCCTTGACCTTTGAAAGGCGTGGGTATAGTATTTTCGGGGTGGATGATCACCAGTCCAAAAACTAGGGAAGAGGTTGAAAAACCATGGGGCGCCAGGACAAAGGCCATAGAGCCTCAATCAATCCCGTTATGGGAGCACCGTACCTCATTGTGACATCCCACCCCTTAAATTTTCCAGAAGGATAAAGACACCATTGGACAATCTAAACCTAAGGGAAAAGTTATGAAATGCGTTATTTGTCATGGTGAAGATATTAAGGTCATGGACATAAAAGAGGAATATGCTATTGGAAATGACATCGTCTGCATTCCAGTAAAGGTTCCAGTTTGTATGACCTGTGGTGAAAGGTATTACGATAGACGAACCATGCAGTTTTTGGAGGAAGTCGAAGGAAAACTTAACAAGACACAAGTAGGTCTAAAAGAAGTGGGCAAGGTACTCATGTATGAGGAAAAAGGTTAATAGGTGAGAAAATTGTCATGAGAAAGGTGTTTCTGGCGATTCAGCCAGAGGGAGAATATACGCATCGCGGATATACCTCCAAATTGGTAGTATATACACAATGCGCAAACAAATAAATTAGTAGCAGATCAGAATAAATAGGAGGTGATACACATGCTGAAAACAGTAACAGGTATTATCAGACCCAATGGAAAAATTGATTTAGACGACTTTGAAATACCTCAATTCCCCATCAGGGTTATAGTGACGATTTTGGATGAGGATTTATCAAAAGAAAGTAACCTTTCAGAAGTTGGGGATTACCTTGAGCAGTTAGAAAATTACGAGGAGGCGTTGGCCAAAGGTCAAGTCCAATGGAAATAAGACGAGGTGAAATCTGGCTGGCAAATTTATCGCCTACCCAGGGAACCGAACAGGCAGGAATAAGACCTGTACTTATTATCCAGACGGATAGGGCAAATCCTTACAGTCCTCACACTGTCATAGTGCCATTTACAACAAAGATACGCAAAGAAATATTACCAAGTCACGTGTCTATTAAAGCAGGTAGCGAAGGGACTAAAGAGGACTCAGTTTTACTTTGTGAACAAATTCGAGTAATCGATAAGCAGCGATTGATTAAAAAGATAGGGAAATTGGATGAAACCACGATGGGGAAGGTAGCAGAGGCAATAAGAGCTGTATTGGACTTGTAATTGATAGTAAATGTAGTTTGGGTTGAGCAGAATTTTGAAGTCAACGACATAAATCCTAATAACTGGATGTATAGTAATTTCAATTTACCCACGAAAAACACGAAACATACGAAAACATATTCGTGTCTTTTAGCGTGTTTTGTGGGTAATATGCTGCTTCTGAAGGCAGCGTAATTTGATTTTTGACGTGCATTATCGTAAGGAATTATGTTTTAATTTATGTGCAATGAGCATCTGAAATCTTATAACATAATTTGAGATTGTTTTTTAAGTCCATCTGGATTTGGATTAGGAGACACAACGGTGTTAAAAGTAGGAATTATCGGCGCCACAGCCTATACCAGCCTTGAACTTATAAAAATCCTCCTGCGTCATCCAGAGGTGAAGATTACGTATCTCGTTGTGCGACGGACTGACCGTCCGAAGATATCTGATATTTTCCCGGCCTTAAAAGGACTGCTTGACCTGCCGTGTGAAACGATTGAGCAGAAAGAAATATCGGGGAATATAGACCTTGCCTTTATTACCCTGCCGCCGACTATCTCCATGCAGTACGTTCCGCTTTTTACGGGCAAAGGGATCAAGGTCATAGATTTCAGCGCCGATTACCGTTTCCGTGACAAATCGCTTTATGAAAAGTGGTACAAGGCGCAGCATACGGATAGTAAGGGGATAGAGACCGCCGTTTATGGCCTTCCAGAGCTTTTCCGGAACGAAATCAAAAAGACCAATCTGGTGGGCAACCCCGGCTGTTATACCACTGCGACGATATTAGCCCTGGCTCCCTTACTCACAAAAGGGCTTATCCATTCAGAGGATATAATTGTGGATGCCAAGTCGGGTATATCAGGGCGCGGGCGTGAACCCAAAGAGGATACGCACTATTGCGAATGTAATGAGAATGTCGAGGCATACAGCGTGGGAGGACATCGCCACAGTCCGGAAATCGAACATATCCTTTCCATCAAAACAAACCAAAAGGTTTCTATTCAATTTGTTCCCCATCTTATACCCATGAATCGCGGCATTCTGTGCACCGTCTATGCCAAACCGAAAGTAGGGGCGAACGGCCGTTCTTCCCTGCATGACGATGAGGTACATAAACTTTACAGGGAATTTTACGGTAAAGAACCCTTTGTTCGTCTCAAAGAAGGCAACGAAATGCCCAGGACGAAAGATGTAATCTTCACGAACTTTTGTGATATTGCCACGAAGGTAACCGAAAACCGCATTATCATTCTTTCTGCAATTGACAATCTCATCAAAGGCGCATCTGGCCAAGCAGTCCAGAACATGAACGTTATGTGCGGATTTGATGAAAAGATGGGATTATTGTAGATAAATGGAATACAAGGAATAATAAACGTGCTGTACATTGTCTATAATTCATAGTACCATTCGTATAGATAGTATTTTTCTACAATTGTTTAAAGAAACGTGGAAAAAGCAACATCAATAAATGGTGTTCCAATCAGGCTGACTGACGAAAGATGGGTTCATATAATCGAGAATCATGATGACTTAGCTGGTTATTACGATGAAGTCCTTGATGTAGTCGAATATCCTGATTATATTATAAAGGGGTACGATGTCACATTTGTTGCTTTAAGACATGTAGAGAAGAATAAGTTTCTTGCTGTGGTTTATAAAGAAGTTAGTAACAGCGATGGCTTTATAATAACTGCATATTTTACAAGTAAAATAAAACCCGAAAGAGAGGTAATCGTATGGAAACGGCAGAAATAAACAAGACATTGAAAGAAGTTTATGAGCTTGTTTCTCACCTTATAAAATTGCCGGAAACTAAAATGTGGCTAGATTATGATAAAGAAGCAGATGTACTTTACATAAGTTTTAAGAGACCTCAACGTGCAACAGATTCTGAGATGATAGAGAATGGTGTGCTCCTCAGATACAAAGGGGATGAACTTGTAGGAATAACCGTGTTAGAAGCCTCTAAAAGACAAAACACGGAGATAAATAACTGAGTGTATAAGAAATATGTAGAAATATACGTCATGTGCGGATTTGATGAAAAATGGGATTATTATAAACTTATACCTAAGAATGTTGTATGGCATGATAAATCCTCTTGTGTATCAATGTCCGTTAATGTTTTTAAAATACCACAGGATACATTGTTTTTCCGTACCTTTTCCATCGTTTGCTTAAATACCCGATCTGTGCTCCAGTCAATAGCTACAAACAGATCAGGAACAAATCTTGACATGCCTAAGAGGTAGTAACCGCCATCCGTGCACGGTCCGATAACAATATCTTTCTCTTTTAAAACGCCAAAGGCATTTTCAATCAAGGTGGTATCTATTTCCGGACAATCCGTTCCTATGATTATCGTATTGTGTAAAAACATCTTTTCCTGGGATTTTTTTTTACAACCCCCTTCATCCCAATTTTTCAAGGGGGATTCGGTTGTAGTTCGCTGCGTTATGCATTTTTTGTAACCTTTTTCTTGCACTATTTGTCTAAAGGCATTGGACATCCTTTCTCCTAAATTCCTGCCTTCTTGAGGGCTAAACCGTGTCTTTACTCCCCGATTGTCGTTGAGGATGGGTTTTAGCCAATCCTTAATTTCCATTTCCTTGTCAGCAGGTGTGAAAAAGATATGTACATCGTATGTCTTTAAATTTTTTTGGGCAACGTTTTTAATGACGCCTTCTGCAAGGAGTTTGTAAATCGCACATGCCTTTTCATTGCCGATATCCTTTGCCAGGCGGGTCTTTACCTTTCCAGGTTCAGGATATTTTATAAAAACAATTAAGGCATTTTCCATTTTCACCGCAAAGACGCAGAGTACGCAGAGAATCAGAAAAATATGTGACTCTTCAGTTGAAGCCAGAATAATAAATTGGACTAAATGAGTATCTTATTTTGTATCAATTTAGTTTTTTTCAAAACCACTCACCTTGCCTCTCCCACAATGGGAGAGGTCGTCGAGTTAGAAAGTCCCCTCTTGGGAGGGGATTTAGGGGGGGGTAAGTCGGTAATTCGTGAAATATTCACTGAGATTTCACGCCCAAGGAACCCACCCCTAACCCCTCCCAAGAGGGGAATAATTTGTGCCATTATAAAATATGTGAATTTAAGTTAAACACGGATAACCGAAGTTTGTCAGTGTCTCCCCAAAACCCGCATAAATAAAATGAAGATTCCTATATAATCAATTGAATTCAGATAATGTATCGCCCTTTCAGGGCTAAGAATATTATTAAATCCTTATTCCAGGACTGTCGCCCTGGGCTATACTCTGTCAGCCCTTCGGGCTTTGCCTTGAAGGGAAAAACACACTCCCTCTCCCTTTGTCCCTCCCATCAAGGAAGGGATTATCTTTAATTCGTGTAGTCTCGCCGAAGGCGGCCTATAATTCAATAGTATAGGAATTTTCATTTTATTTAAGCGGTTTTCGTGGCCATAACCTATACGGTAAATGTCTATGGAAGACCTCCCCTTCATCCCCTCCTTACGAAGGAGGGGATTGAGGGGTGGTCATAAGTTCATGACATTGCCCACAAGGGGAGAGGCATTTTTCCCTCCGCTGATAGGAAGGACTTAGGTTATTTACCATAACTGAGCAGTCACATAGCTTGGAAAATATATTCTTTTAATGCCTCTTGCCATGGTCGCATTTTTTGACCGGTAGTTGCGGTATATTTTGTACAGTCCAGGGAAGAGTTCTGGGGAACCCTGGCGGCACGTTTGTAATCTGTGGTTTTTAGAGGAAGGACGGATACCTGATTACCCGTTAATTCAAAAATCTTTTGTGCCCACTCATGGCGTGAACACGTTCCCGAGTTTGTCACATGATATATACCCCGAAGGTCTTTCGAAATAGCAGTTCGTATTGCATCCGAAAGGTCTGTGGTATACGTGGGACTTCCGTGCTGGTCGGTAACGACGGACACTGAACGGTTTTTCCTTCCCAGTTCAAGGATAGTGGTTACAAAATTCTTTCTATATGGACCAAAGAGCCACGCAGTTCTGATAATGACGCAATTGCCCTTTATTTCCTGTACGGCAAGCTCTCCTTCAAGTTTTGACTTGCCATAGACGGAGAGGGGATGGGGTTTGTCGGTTTCGAGGTAAGGCTCATTCTTCATGCCGTCGAATACATAATCGGTACTGATATGGATAACCTTTGCCCCTGTTTGTTTCCCTGCAAGTGCAACATTTCTCGCCCCACGGGCATTGACAGCAAATGCCTCAGAAATCTGTGTTTCGCATGCATCTACATTCGAAAACGCAGCGCAGTTGACAATGACATCCGGCTTGACTTGAGTAATAAATTTTGAGGCATCCTCACCATGCGTGATATCCACATGCTCACGATCCACAGCAATAACTTCATTACCCGGATTTTTTTGGTCAGAGAGGTTGGATAATCGATTGACGAGGTCTCTGCCAAGCATGCCATGGGAGCCAATAACAAGTACTTTCATGAATGAATCGTATCCAGATGCATTTGATAAACACGTTTGTATTCTCCCTCTCCAGACATGAGGGATTCATGATTCCCGACTTCCACGATGTGTCCCTTTTTCATTACAACGATTCTGTCGCAATGTTGTATGGTAGAAAGGCGGTGGGCAACAATGACCGTTGTTCTCCCAATGATAAGGTTGTTTATCGCATCCTGCACCAGTTTTTCTGATTCGTAATCCAGGGATGACGTCGCTTCGTCTAAAAGTAAAATGGGTGCATTTTTCAATATGGCACGGGCGATGGCGATCCGCTGACGCTGACCTCCTGATAGTTTTACCCCCAGTTCGCCCACAACGTTATCATAACCATTCGGGAGACTCATAATGAACTCATGAATATTGGCGGCCTTCGCTGCTGATTGAACCTCTTCTAACGTGGCATTTTTTTTCCCATAAAGGATATTTTCATAAAAGCTGCGGTTAAAAAGGAATGTCTGCTGGGTGACAATTGCCGTGTGTTCGAGGAGCGACTCGCGTTTAATCTTTCGAATATCCGTTCCGTCAATTTCAATGCTGCCCTTGACCGGGTCATAAAAACGCGGTATCAGGTTTACAATAGTCGATTTTCCCGCACCGCTTTCACCCACGATTGCAAGAACCTCTCCTGTATGGATGGTAAGATTAATACCCTTCAAGATAAATTCTTTGCTGCCATCGTAAGAAAAACTCACATCCTTGAAGCAAATGCCTTCTTTAATTTTCTCCAGCGTTATGGCCTCTGGAGCGTCTTTTATCGTCGGCTCTATTGCGAAAAGCTCAAAAACCCTATTTACGCCGGAGAGTGATTCCTGCAAACTCGCATAGCTCTTGGCCAATTTCTTAACGGCGGTAATTACCATAAATCCTGTAGCTGTTATGAATCCGGCGAGTTCTCCCGGCGTGATTTTTTTGGACAAGACCACATAGCCACCCAGCATAACAATAGCAGCGAGTCCCAGGGTATAAACGAATTCACTGGTGCTGGTATTGAGCGCCTTTGCCTTGACCATCTTCAACCTCTTTCTGAAGAATCGTTCACTGATGTCGTGGATTTCACGGCTCTCTTCGGACTCCATCTTAAATGCCTTTACAATCCGAATCCCTGCAAACATCTCCCGCATGGCGTCCGTGAGGTCGGAGAGATGCTTCAGACTCCCCTTCCCATGCTTTTTGATTTTCCTGCCCATTACCAACACAGGAAAGAATATGATGGGAAAGGCAATCAGGGTCAATAAAGAAAGTTTCCAGCTAAAATAAAATGCCAGTGCTAATCCGCAGATCAACTTCAAGGGTTGAAGCAGTATTTCATCAAAAAGGATTGTGAGACCGGACTGTGTAACCGCCATGTCATTTGTTAATCTGGACAGCAGGTCGCCGCTCTTTCTGTTTTCGAAGAAACTCAGAGGTTGAGGGAGTAAGTGATCACATACCTTGTTCCGAATATCCACAACCACGGCCCACATGACGCGATTTCTGAAATATTGCTGAAAATAGCAGGATAGAAAAATAATGGGGGCAAGGATTACCATCACAATGCCGATACTCGTAAATGAACTGGTCGCACGTTTTTGTATTGGTTCTATAAACTTGAATTTGTTGAATACCTGTTTTTTAAGCTGTTTAACGAGTGACGGGCTCTCATGTTTCTGTGGGGTCTGGTCTATGTCGATCCTTGGCAGGGCGGTTATTTTTTTTGTATCCCCCCGGATCAATTTGTCTATGATAGGTTTGATTAATGAAAGCTGGACGCCGCTCGCCGAGGTATAAATGACCATACTGATCACGGCAAATACCATCAATCTCCAATATGGTTTTGTAAAGGACAGCAACTTGGCACATTCACTAATAAGTGAGTTTTTTATCATGAGCTTCCCGATGACTATAAAAAATATGAAGTCGTAAAAAAGTTACTTTTTCAAGGTGGAGGAATAAAGCCAGGCGTAGGCCTTATCGCAAAAATATTTTAACATCTTTAGCAAAAAAATAAGTGTAAAATGCAAAATGCAAAAGTTAAAATTAAGGTACGGTATACATAAAGCGTAAATTTTTCATTTTGCAATTTGCATTTTTCACTTCCGACTTGTTCGGGTTAGGTAAGCCTGTATTATATTATTTATTTTTGCAGATTTACGTCCATAACTCGTATCATGGGAAAATCTTATCACATCGGTGTATATTTTTCAATAAAAGATTTTGTGTTGGCACAACTTATAGTATTATAATTACAAATATTTTGAATTTGTTTCTGATTTCATCACTTTCGACTCGTTAGGTTTAGGGAGGTATTTATATGTCAATTTCTATTAAAGTAAAGGAAGGGATAGCCGCTTCTTCCTGGGTTGTAAAGATCTTTGAAGGTCGCTCTCAGGCTGGTTCCGGGGATAAGGAAATGTATGACTTTCGACTGGGAAATCCGAAGATAGAACCTCCTTTAGCATTTGTCGAAGAATTGAAGAAGGTCGCAAATAATCCATTTGCAGAAATGCATGGCTATTCGCCTCTGGCAGGACACAACCAGACACGGGAGGCAATAGCCAATACACTGTCAAATGAAAGAGGGCTACCTTTCACTGCACAGCATGTAATTATGACCGCTGGCGGCGCCGGCGCATTGAATATTATTTTGAAGGCAATTCTGAATCCCGGCGATGAAGTCATTGTTTTGTCACCCCTCTATCTGGAATATCCCTATTACATTGACAACCACGGTGGAGTTTGTTCTGTGGTTGAAACAAATGCAGATTTTACATTAAACATTGATACTATTGCCGCAAAGATAACTCCCCGTACAAAGGCAATTATCATAAATTCGCCGAATAACCCAACCGGGACGATTTACTCCGAAGAAAGTTTAAAATCTGTTGCGAGGCTTCTTGGTGAGAAGAATCGACAGTTTGGAAAAAACATTTTTTTGATTTATGATGCGGCTTATCAAGACATCGTCTACGACGGTATTAAGATTCCTGACATTTTTAGCATCTATTCAAATACCATTTTTGCAGCTTCGTATTCCAAACCGCTTTCGATTCCAGGGGAAAGGATAGGCTATGCAGCGGTACATCCTGAGACAAAAAATTCTGAGGAACTTCTCGAAGCCTTGACCTTTGCGAATCGCGTCCTGGGATATCTGAGCGCCCCTGTCCTCATGCAGCACGTCGTCACAAAACTTCAGGGTGTTTGTGTTGATAGGGTGGAATATCAGGAAAGAAGGGACATGTTTTGCGATGCCCTGAAGGATTTCGGTTATTCATTTATACGGCCACAAGGGGCTTATTATATCTTCCCAAAAACACCTGGAGATGATCTCCTATTTGCTCAAGAGCTGGCGAAAGAAGGAATACTGGTGATTCCCGGGAAAAGCTTTGGAAGAAGCGGATACATCAGAATAGCCTTTTGTGTTAAGAAAGAAACTATTAAAAAATCTCTCCCGATGTTTAAGAAGGTCAAAGATTTTTTCAAATCCTGATAATTTGTGTCCAAAATGGAGATTTCAATGAATCCAACAGACCGTGAGTTTACCCATGAATTCGACTGGGGGCTCTATCCTCAGGCTGAAAACTTTCTGATTCAGCACCTCGATACATTCTTATGGAACAACAGTTTTGCCCATAAACTTTCTTCCGGGATGGAACATGAGACCTCCACACGATTTTTTGATTGGATTGACCATGTTGTTCTGCCTGAAAATATTGTTCGTGCGAAAGACATCGAGGAACTTGGCTTTCTGGAAGTGCACGATGTTGAAGCTCCAGCGG
>JAUSDH010000165.1 GCA_030650655.1 Candidatus Brocadiaceae bacterium | reverse complement strand
CTCAAGGTGATAAAAGACTAATGCCTTAAGCGGGTGTTCAAAATTCATTTGCAAAGGTCTATTTCCTCGTGCCTCAAGCGGAGGCATGCCGACCTGTCTGCGTGCAACGCACAGGCAGATAAAGGTGTTTTCAACAGGTTGCCACAATTCGTGAAACGATGGTGCATTTTGTTCTTTATCCTGAGGATTAAAGGTGCGCGGCATTTTTCGTAACTCCTATAGTTAATGATTGTTACGAACAATTTCTCCGGGCACATTTTGCTAAATTATCAAGAGAAATATCGCCTCTAAACATTATTTTTTTCTCATTTTTCTGATACCTGTATTACGCAATTTCCTAACCGGACAACGCTGGTTAAAGGCTAATCTTCCGGCCAATCCCTAAACATTAAAGCAAAGATTGTTTTGATTTTAATTCAGCAAGTTGACTGAGAAAAGGCAGGTATTTCCATTGATAATTATATTTTTTACTCAACTCTTTAATCATTCTATGATACTTTTCGTATAGGCCGCTCAAAATATCTTTGTAATGAGGATTACAATAAAAAATACGGCAACCAAGTGTTCGATAGTCACGAATACTGCATTGATTATCCTTCAGAAAAGGACAAATATTGTCAGAAATATTAAAGTCTGGCACTTCCACGTTCTGCGTAATATAGTTGACCTCAATACTACTTGTATAGAGGACATGACCAAACGTACTGAAATTACAACACGTTCCACACGTGTTACAACCAGGATTTAACGGTGTTAACTCTTTTTCCAACCTCTGATATACTATTGCTAATTCTGAATACAGATTTTCCTGTAATACTTCTCGTGTTGTCATATTAGCCAAAACGTATCAATTTAGTCTTTTGAAAAATTTATCAATTCCCCGTTTTCACGAGGACAAGCATGAGCTCCGTCAGGAGCAACCTGTTTGTAGCAAGATAGGATGCCATAACAGATATTAGCTCCGTTAGGAGCGACCTGTTTGCATATCAATCATACAGGTCGCTCCTACGGAGCTAATCGTATCTTAACGATTAATTGTTACAAACAGTACGCCCTTAACAGGGCTTAGTTTTTCAAAACACTAAATTGATGCGCCAAAACGCCCGTCATATGTTTTTAAATTGTCCTGTATATCCTTTAATGTATGTAATTTCCCTTTATCTATACCCGGACATGTACTTTTTAATTTTTCCCACTCCGACCTGTTCTCCAGATTTGGTCCCCAAAATGGAAATGTCCTGCACTGACAAGGTCTGACGTCGTAAATCTTACAGCCGTTGTCATACATAACACAATCCCCATGACCATATTCCACCAAACTAAACCGGTCATTAAAACTCCTCAAATAGTATCTGGCAAATGCGTCCTGCGTAATACCCAGAAATGATGATATTTTTTCTATTTCTTTCTTATTGACCCAAATCACACCAGGTTCACCCCGACAGCACCTGCCGCATCGCTGACATTCAAATTTTAAACCTTCTTTGAACCAGGGAATAGTATCGTTTTGATTATCCTTGTTTTTATCAGATATTGAGTTATCCATATTCCAAACCTATTAAGTAATTTCGTTAAAAATCCTTAATAATACTAAACCAAACACGTTTATCAAACTCTTCAGTGCCATTTATGGGGATTTCAAAACCGACCAGTACATAAAGTTCATGAGCAAGGTCAAAACGAACTCCAGGTAGAATGTCGACTAGATACCTCTCACTCTCACCTTCGTCCTCTTTTTCAGCCTCACTTTCAGCCTCTTCCTCACCCTCAAACACAGTCTCACCCTCACTCTTATCCAATCCAAATCCCTTGTGTCCATTTAATTCAATGAAGGGGGTAATCCCATGTATACAAGGATTTTCTTTTATTGTAATAGTTTTCGATAGTGCAACGCCATAGAGAAAGTCCAGATCAGCATCTTCTCTGTGGTTCCCGCCGGTTGGAACATCCACACCCAGAAAGGAATGTATGCTCATGCGATGTCCCAGATCCATCCAATAGGCAAGTTGCTGACCCACCGTAGTTATACCTTCGCCCAACTCCCGATCCTCATCACCTGTGGGAACATTTATAATGGAACCTGTAGATAACGACAAGGCCTCGGACTCCAGAAGCATGGCTCTTAAGGCAAGTTTTGTATCTCCAAAGCCGAAGTTTTCGCCATGTTCAGCGGTATCTACATGCAATACCTTTGGTTCTATATCGATTTTGATACGAAGTGTTAACGGAAGTTCCAAGGCCATCCCCCACTCATTAACGTCTGCTTCTCCTTTGTGCTCGTCATCCACGTATATATAGTTAAAACGAACTTCTCTCTTAAAGAATGCCGGTGTAATACGCAAAAGAGGTACTCTTGGCGCTTGGTCTTCATTTTCTTCATACGCATCCCAAGGGGTAAGCCAACCCTCAAGAAAGTTTGAGAACCCAAGATTTCTTTGCAGACCACTGTGTTCTTCCCGGGTTTTCATTATTTCATTTACGGCTGTATCCCCTTTGTTATCTTGTACTACCTTATCCTCATGAGCAAAAGAACTGTTTGTTTGAATGAACATCCACAAGCTTAATAGAAATATCATAATTGGAATACGATTCTTCATATTTTTCTTACTCCTTCTGTAAAATTGGTTGTCAGGACGTCTGCGATATATAATTGTTCAAAAAGCACCAAAAAATACCATATATTCAAGGAAAAGGCAATTATCATTTTAATCAACAGAATTTCCGGCAAGGTATCCAGTGGAAAATGCCGCCTGGAGATTAAACCCCCCTGTTGGGCCATCGATATCAAGTACCTCTCCCGCAAAATATAACCCCTTTAGAAGTTTAGATTCCATTGCCTTCGCATTGACTTCGTCCAGATTTACTCCGCCTGCCGTTACAATAGCCTCCTCAACGGGACGATGACGAAGCAGTGTAAGAGGTAATCCCTTGAGTTGCTTTAGTATCTTTCTTCTTTCCGGTGTTGTTATTTGAGATGCCTTT
>JAUSDH010000162.1 GCA_030650655.1 Candidatus Brocadiaceae bacterium | reverse complement strand
GAAGTTTTTATGGAGTAAACCCCCATAAGCCAAAGGCTCACAAAAGAGCATGGAAATATTTCACCCTCCCTTAATCCCTTCCGTCAAGAGATGAAAAATTACATAGCCACTTGCGGGAGAGGGTCAGGGTGAGGGGTCTTTTCGTAACAAATACTACAAAGAGGGGAGTTTCGATAAATCAAAACTCCCCTCTTCCATTACACATACACGGTCCAACAAATAAAATATAGCGGAATTACTTACGTACTAATTTTTGTATGTATTATGTCGGTACTTGCAAGTTTTTGAATAGTACTAAAAATATTGATTATTTCTTTCCTGTCTTCTTTGCTGGTGCTGCTGCCGGTTTCTTGCTTGCTCCTTTTGTCGTCTTTGCAGAAGTTCCACACTTCTTCATCGCCATAACAA
Organism: Candidatus Brocadiaceae bacterium; assembly: GCA_030650655.1. Classification (GTDB taxonomy): domain Bacteria; phylum Planctomycetota; class Brocadiia; order Brocadiales; family Brocadiaceae; genus Wunengus. The sequence continues at coordinate 8,827 of JAUSDH010000162.1, read as the reverse complement.
ATCACCCCCTCTCTTCGGTCGCTGGGACCAAAATGTATAATGAAATTACCAATTTCTCTGTAAAACCTTTCCTACTTCACCACGCACACAGCAGTAATCAACGTATTTGCCGGCGCTTGTTGCGAAATCCCGGAGAGTTTCGACAGGATATGGTTCAATATTTAGCATCTTTGTATCCAGACAGTGATTCGGCTTAAAAGATTGTATTATATATCGCCCGGCGCCCTGAATAGACCTGGCAATAGCCTCGATATCGTCTCCGTCTAGTTGTGTTGGGCATACCGTGGTACGGAATTCATATTCAATGCCGCTTTCCATAATAATGCGGATGCTCTTTTTGATATCTTCGATATTGCAGGGCGCACCGGAAATCTGCTCGTACTTTTCCCTCTGAAGAGGTGCCTTTATATCCATAGCCACGCAATCTATAAGACCTCTGTCAATTAAATCCTTTAACACATGGGGACTGGTGCCGTTGGTGTCTAGGCGTACCAGAATTCCTGTATCCTTGAATACCTTAAGGAGAACATCGAGGCGCTTGTTCGAGGTTGGCTCACCACCGGTGACTACAATACCGTCAATCCAGCCAAGATTTTGCCGTATCTTGCTAACGACAGCATCGATAGGAATGGATTCCAATTCATTCGGCGCTTGAACCAGATGAGGGGCATGACAATAAGGACACCGAAAGTTGCACATTGGCAAAAAGACTATAGAGGCTATCTTTCCTTCCCATTCGATAAGACTATTTTCTATAAATCCTTTGATAGGTACAACCACTTATCGTGTTACCCTCGCTAAATAATATTCCTCGACTCCGCTCGGAATGACTTTACCATACATGGAGTCGAAGCGTGATTGATAAATCTCTATGCAAAAATTCCAAATTTCTCCTTTGCATCTTCAGTGTTTCTGTAATAATTACCCGTGTCATTCGTCACGCTGTGTGTTTCAAAAAAATTTAACACTTCGTTACACATGATTCCTCAGGCACGCGCTCCTCTTTGGGTAAGAAATCACTGACGCTGTAATTACCCTTATGTCTGTCTGCCAGTTCTCCAATCTTTGATTTGTTCCAGTTATTGATACGGCTAAAATATCCCACGATCCTTGAAACACCATACACATTTCTGGAACCACAGTATCCGCAGATATCGGTAAGTTTCTGGGTAACCTTCTTACAGTCATTACAAATAGTGAATTCCGGGGAAATCGTGACCTGCGCTGCTTGAGTGTTTTTAAAGGTCTTTATTACCAGATTCATGATGCTGGCTGGAGACGGCCTTTGTTCGCCAACAAATGCATGGATGATGGCACCCGATTCAATCATGGTATGAAACTTACTCTGGAGGTAGATTCGTGTAATCATATCCACTGGCGCATCCGGGCGCAGATGCACACTATTGGTGTAGTAAAATTCATCCTTCTCGGTATTTCCCTTGACCATGTCGGCGGCCTCCGGATAATTCCTCACGTCAACCTTGGCAAGCCTTCTGCTGGCGCTTTCAGCAGGCGATTCCTCTAAGGAAAATTTTAATTTGTATTTCTTTCCCGCTTCCTTGACACGCGTATACATGTGAGAAACAACCCGCAGCCCCTGCTTAATCATATCATCGCCTTCATGCAATTCTCTCCCTGTCATAAATTGGAGGCATTCGTTCAATCCTAAGATACCCACAATATAGGTCGAAGCCTCCAGATCAACATAAGGGCGGCCATCCCTGGCCTTCTTGCCTATCTCCCAGAGGGGCATTTCGGGACTTGACATCAATTTCTCCGCAAACTTCTTTTTCTGGAGATGAGCCTTGACGGCAATTTCTATACCTTTATCAATCTCTTTATACAATGCATCCCAATTGCCTTTTCCTGCTCTATAGGAGGCCTGCGGGAGGTTAATGGTAATATTCTGGAACCCGCAGAAACGCATACTTTCAGGGTGCTTGATCATATAATGGTCATCGATCGTGGTACGCAAACGACAGCAGGCGGAGAGCGTTATTTCATCCCTGTCAAAGATGAAATAAGGGACACCGTTTTCGCTGGCAATCTGACATGCGTATTCCAGGAGTTCGTACTGCTTGGGGTCGTTTAGGGTATCTTCATTGATGTGGAAGTCACACTTCGGGAAGGCAAAGACATGTCCATGGCAATCCCCCTCGCGCCATACATCCAGCATAGCTAATGTGAATTGCCGGGCCGTTTCCTCATATTCCCCATAGGTCTTCCCTGTAGGTTTTCCACTGGGTCCAATAGCAGGAATGTTCCTTAAGTATCGCGGGATGCCTGTATGAACATTGAAATCTAAGAATAACGTCTGGCCACCGCGAGAAAAAGCGCTCTGGGAACAACTGAAAATAAGGTGCTGCGCCTCTTGTTTCATCTCTTTATAGCTCATACCCTCCAGATAAGGGGCATACATAATGTTAACATATGCCACGCCAAGTGCACCCGCATAGTAGGCCTGCATGGAAGCCAAAAATGTGTTAAGATGTCCTGTCAGGGTACGCGCATGCTTTGCTGGTGCAGATTCTGTATCCAGATTCTGAAGTGACAATCCGTATTTCTTCAAATATTCAAGGGAGTGGGAAGAACAATATACCCGTGTCGGATAGCCCAGGTCGTGAATGTGTACCATCCCGTTCATGTGGGCATCTGCCACTTCCTTTGAATATACCTCCTGAAGGGCATACTGCTTCAGTGTATTCTCGGCAATGGCAAGGTTGATAGCCTCAGGGCTATTTGTAGAGATATTGCTGTTTTCCTTATTTTTCGACATGATCAACTCTTCGAGGTCGTACTTGGGCATACCGATTACCTGCTGCTTTTCGAGTTTTTTGTTAAACCCCTTCTCGAAGAGTTCATTATCTACCAGTTCTCGTATCAGCGCCGTCGAAATACGATTTAATCCTGAGGAAAAAACCCTCTGCTCTACGGCGCCCGCAATTTCTCCTGAGACTTCTTCTGACAGGTCGGCTTCCTTTTCCAGTGCCTCTGCAATCTTTCTTTTATCCCAGGGGAACGTTTCGTCTTTTGTCTCAGTATTTACCAGAAGGGAAACATCGGTCGTATCTGCGCGCTTCTTGGTCTGTTTTCGTACACAAAGGGATTCACGGCTCCTCGCCCTTTTATCACGATAGAGGATGTAAGCCTTGGCTGTCTTGGCATGTCCTGTCTCAATGAGTACCTTTTCTACAATATCCTGTATATCTTCAATACCGGGGGCCTGGCCAGCATATTTCTTTTCCAGAAACATGGTAACAACAACCGCTAGCTCGTCTGCCAGGGCGCGGTCTTCACCGCCCACGGCCTGCGCCGCATTAAATATGGCATCGGCTATCTTTTTCTCGTTAAAAGGTACTTTTCTTCCGTCACGTTTTAACACATACTCCATCGTTGCTGTTGTGTTCATGCCCCTTTTCCCCTCCGGTCTAATGTTGAAGAGATATACTTCGGGAGTTGCTACCCCCATCGGTTTTTTTCTTCTTTACACCCGTCATTAACGGTTTAAGCTCATCAATAAATTCAGAGATATCTTTGAACTCTCTATATACTGACGCGAAGCGTACATATGCTACAGCGTCGAGGATCCTTAATTTTTGCATCACCAGTGACCCTACAAAACTTGTAGTCACTTCCCGGTCAAATTTGTTATAAATCTCCCTTTCTATTTCGTTCACAATGTTTTCCAGGGTATCTGTCGAGACGGGTCTTTTTTCACACGCCTTCAACAGTCCACTCAGAATCTTTTTGCGTTCAAAGGGCTCCCGCGTGCCGTCTTTTTTAACCACACGCAATGGATTTTCTTCAATCCGCTCATAGGTCGTATAGCGACGCCCGCAACTCAGACATTCTCGCCGGCGTTTGATACTCAAACCGTCTACCGACGTGCGTGAGTTAATAACCTTGTCGTTATCTACCTTGCAGAATAAACATTGCATAAAATTTTATGATAAAAACCGTATAAAGCTAAAGATTTCCTCAAGGCTGCATAACTTTGGAAATATTCTATATATTGATTAGTGGAATATATACCATACAAGATATAGTCTGTCAAGCGGATTTTTGGAAATTAGAAATTCCTTATGTTTTAAGGGTTTTACATGTGTAAAATCATGAACTTCCCGTCGTTTGTTCATCGTGTGAGTGCTCAATATTTTCCCATGTACTGAATCTTCACAAGCCCCCTTCTTCAACTGCGGAGGTGTCGACAACAACGCGCTGCGCCTCAAAGGTGTCACTGAACTCGTCAATTGGTTCCGCATCACCTGGGTTCAGCGGGTCTATGCCAGGACTAAAGATCTTCCCCTCAGCCGTCCCTGTCACAGTTTGAAACGTTTTATCAAACTGCAAGTCGTAACTGGCAACAGCCATGCCAAGGAAGTCGCCCGTTTGGAAATCATACGACAAATCGAGGATCGTAGCTCTAATCTCACGAGTGCCAACACGTTTCCACACCCCTTGTTGATTACTAAACCCACCACCGGCAGCCCCTCCGTTGAACTGAATTGACTGGATACTGCTCAAGTTGCCGTCGGCAAAGATTGTCAAAATCCTGGAGGGACCTGCATCCAGTTCGCGGGCCACTATGTAAGTACCGGCAATTCGGTTACCGAATGCCTTGACGGCCTCTTTCCCTTTAGCTTCTGCTAAAGCCGCTGATTTTTCGAGCGAATGACTAATTCTTTTCGCCTTTTTAGATTGTGGTTCTGGTGATACAGAAAACACTAGGGAAGGAAATACAAACATTCCAAAAAGAACTAAAGCTCCACCGTATAAAGTTTTTATTCTCATTTCAACCTCCATTACTTTGTGTGATTATCCAGTTTCACAAATTCTACTTTAATATTTGCCATCGTAAGAATCTCTTTTGCGAGGGCGTCGGGATAATCGGTAAGGGTGACGATACGTTTTATTCCTACATTCACGAGCATCTTGGCGCACAGGGAACAGGGGTAGGTAGTGCTGTATAAGGTTGCTCCAGCAATTTTTATCCCATAATGCGACGCCTGGAGCAGGGCATTCATCTCGGCATGGAGTCCGCGGCAGAGTTCGTGCCGTTCCCCCGGAGGCACTTTGAGCTGTTCCCGCAAACAGCCAATATCTAAACAGTGCTGAAGTCCACTCGGCGCCCCATTATAGCCTGTCGTCAAGATGTGTTTTTCCATCACCAGCACTGCCCCCACCTGACGCCGTAGACAGGTGGAACGTTGGGCTACTTCCCTGGTGATTCGTAAAAAATATTCATCCCACGAAGGTCTCTGAGACATCTTATTTCCCAATACAAAATTCTGAAAATATTTTAGATAAAATTTCTTCTGTGGTAACCTCTCCTACAATCTCACCGAGGATATCTATTGCAGTACGCAGGTCTAAAGCTGCGAATTCATAGCTTTCATTATTACTTACCGATTCCATAGTTTGTTGAATCGATTGAAGCGAACGCTGTAGCGCATCCCTTTGACGCACATTAAAAATCGGAGCGCTACCCGAAAGATTTACCCGACCTCCCAGGACACTCTCCACCAATGTTTCCTTCAGTCTTTCCAACCCTTCACCTGTCAAGGCGGACGTATGTACTAAGGGATGTTTCTTTAACTCTGCTGGTAATTCCGGGGAAGAACTGCTTTTTAGCAAATCACATTTGTTGATTACAATAATCGCATTGCCCGTTAAATCATCCAGTTTCATTGCCCTCAATTGTTCTTCTATATTAAAGTTGCCATCGAAGACAAGTAATACTACCTGGGCCTTTTTTAAGGCAGAGCGCGTCTTTTCCATCGCTCTGGATAAAACAAATTCTTCTGAATCATCCATTCCGGCAGTATCCATCAGTTTAAAACGAATGCCCCTGATTTCTAAAATGTCTGCAACAACATCACGTGTCGTTCCTGGTATTTCGCTAACAAGAGTCCTCTTTTTCCCTAGTAATGCGTTGATCATGCTTGATTTTCCGACATTGGGCTTACCGTACAAAACGGTGTCAATCCCTTCCGGGATAACACAACCAGTTTCAGGTTGAATTAAAAGATGAGAAATGTTGTTTTTCATTACCTCCAGCCTGTTCATGATTTCTCTTGCAGAGATGAGCTCGATATCCTGATCAGAAAAATCAATCGCTGCCTCTATGTATGAACAGAGGGAAACCGCATCGTCCTGGATACGCTTGATCTGTTGCGCAACGTCTCCCGACAATTGTGCAATCGCCACCTTTAATTCACCATCTGTTTGTGCACGGATGATGCGCATGGTGGCTTCGGCCTGAGTAAGGTCTATCCGGCCATGCAAGAAAGCGCGTTTCGTAAATTCACCGGGTTGTGAAAGTCGCATGTTTCTACCTGCCTGCATCCCCTTCACTAAGAGAAAATCCAAGAGCATTTCTATGATTATCGGAGAGCCCAGGGTATGGATTTCTACCACGTCCTCTTTTGTATAAGAATATGGTTGTTTCATAATATACAAAACTGCGGGGATATTAATTCCTTCTTCCATGACATGAATATTTCCCGCTATGGATGTATATGCAGGAATAACCCCGAAATCAATATGAGAGGTGGGTATAAAGAGATCTTTCATGCACGGGATAGCTTCAGGACCACTGATCTTAATGATCGCATGAAGCGACCTGCCCGACGGAGAGGAAACAGCAACAATCGTGTCCTGAATTTCGGGGGACATAGTTATGAAAATAGCCGGGACTATTTGATTTTTATCTTTTTTATGGACCTTCGAATTACCAGACTCTCTATAATGCTGAATATAGTGCTTGTAGTCCAGTAAACCGTCAACCCCGAAGGCATGTTATATAATATAAAGACAAACATAATGGGCATGAATGACATCATCTTTTGTTGTGCCTGTGCCTGTGAGTCTGCTGCAGGAGCCTTGGGTGTTAGCTTCATCTGGGCAAAGGAAGCGCCAGTCATAATTAAAGGCAATATATTGAGGGCATTCCCGAGGAAAGGAATGGTGAACGGAAGGAGCAATAAGGTATCAGGTCTCGAAAGATCGTTAATCCAGAACATGAAAGGCGCCTGCCTCATTTCAAAGGAAAGCTGTAAGGTGCGGAAGAGCGCAAAAAATACTGGAAGCTGTAACAACATCGGTAAACAACCGCTCATGGGATTAGCTCCGTGTTTCTTAAATAATAACATCTGCTCTTTTCCCATCCTCTGTTTATCGTGTTTATATTTTTCCTTGAGTTGACTAATCATAGGCTGTAATTGCTGCATTCTGAACATAGAGAGCTGACTCTTCCTTGTCAGTGGGAATAGCATAGCCTTAATGATGATGGTTAATATAATAATGGAGATACCATAATTAGGAATCACCCGATGAACGGCATTTAAAAAAGCCAGAAGCACCTTGCTTATCGAGGTAAGCCAGCCGTAACTGAGAAGTGTGTCTAACGTATCGTAGTGTTCCAGAACATCCTCTTTTTTCGGTCCCATAAAATAGAGATAGCTGTGTTTTACAGACTGCTGCGGTGGTATCCGGAACTTGTTCGTTTGGAGAGAAACCATAAAATCGCCTGTATCTGCCTTTTCATTGGTGAGAGCCCCCATTACATCAAATGCCTGTGCGTTAATGGATGCCACTGAATCACTAGATACAGGTTTTAAAATCGTGGCAAAATACTTGTTCGTCGACCCGGCCCAAACGATGCCTACCGATTCATTCCTGGAAGGAAATTCTTTGGGTGCCGTGTGTAGCAATTTAGTCCTTTTGTTTCCCACATCTACACCAACTACGGCTGCCATGTCAGTGGAAGGTTCGCCTTCGTGAGTGATCATAGAAGATGCGATAACGTTATATGAAAACGAAACCTCAGTATCAGTAGTATTTTCTAAGACAATATCCATATTTATATTGTATTTATCAGAAGGCAAATCGATCGTTTTGATAATATTGATTCCCTCCTCTAATTTTGTGGTAAATACAATCTTGTTGGCGCTGTGTTCAAGAATATTATATCGCTGCCTCTGAAAGCTCATTTTTTGAGCAAAGGTATCAATGGCGAGCGGATGATATTCCGTATAAGTATCCTTTAATAATTCCAGAATATCCTTTGCCGCTACATCTTTAAATTGCTTGAGCTTGATGGACTTGAGCGCCGCGCCCTCATTCGACCATACCATTTTCAAGAGTCCATTTTCAATAGTGACCTCCTGTATTGGAAGCTCTATCTGAGGCGGTATGGTTTGAGTTGACGGTTTTAACAATGGCTGTTGTTCTGCTTCAGCCTTCATGTCTGCACGTTTCTCCGAAACAACCTCCTCTTTTATTTCTTCGGCGGGTTTCGTCTTTTTTGGAGAAAACATTGGTAATATAAAGGGGTAATACAACAACATGACTACCCCGCAAATGATAATTGCAATAAGCGCTTTTCTATCCATTAATTTTCCTTTTTATGTTCCTCGGGTAATTCTGCCTCATCAATAAGCATAACGGGGATCTCATCTTTTATGGGATATCTTCTGCCACATTTTGTACAGACAATCCGATCATTTTCCAGTCTGACATCTGTCTTGCAGAGCGGGCAAGCAAGAATATCTAACAATTCTTTAGAAATCATAACAACCTCCTTCAGATAGAGGACAAAACGATAATGCAGAAAGCCGCAAATCTCATAGTTTGAAATTCCTATACCCTGGTTGAACACTCTCCAGAATAATCCAGAAGGAGGAGATGTTAACAAACTATCGCAACAATTTCAAATCAAAATTACTTCTCGACAATTTCAAACGCTGTCTAACGATGCTATATTATTGAGAGATATCTGAATATCAGCGTAGTTAATCGGTTGTTCAATCTTTATCCTATTCAAACG
>JAUSDH010000152.1 GCA_030650655.1 Candidatus Brocadiaceae bacterium | reverse complement strand
GTGCTGCATGCAATATAACCGCAGCAGGGGCTTCATAAATTTCCCTGGATTTAATACCTACAAGCCGGTTCTCCAGGTGGTCAATCCTACCGACACCATGCTTACCACCCCGTGCATTCAACGTATTGATAAGAGTAACCCCGTCCATCTCTTCATCATTAAGAGCCACAGGGACACCCCTTTCAAATTGAATCTCCAGGTATTCTGGCGCGTCCGGCGCTTCTTTTGCATTTTTTGTCCATTTATAAACTTCCTCCGGCGGTTCAGCCCAAGGGTCTTCCAGCACGCCACACTCGATACTTCTCCCCCAGAGATTCTCATCTGTACTATACGGACTCTTTATCTTTGCCTTTACAGGGATGTTGTGTTCCTCTGCATATCTGATCTCTTCGTCACGCGTCATTTTCCATTCCCGTACAGGGGCGATAATCTGTAATTTTGGGTTTAAAACCTGCAGAGATACATCCAGGCGTACCTGGTCATTTCCTTTTCCTGTGCAGCCGTGAGCAACAGCATCCGCCTTCTCCTCACGTGCTACATCTGCCAATAATTTTGCAATCAGCGGCCTGCCTAATGCCGTCGCAAGCGGGTAAACACCTTCGTACAACGCCCCTGACTGCAAGGCAGGAAATATAAAATATTTGACAAAGGTATCCTTTGCATCAATGACAATCGCCTTTTTAGCCCCTGTCTTTAAAGCCTTTTCACGGATAGCATCCAAATCCTTCACTGCGCCAAGGTCGATCGTTACCGTAACAACGTCCATATTGTATTTTTCAGGAATCCACTTAATTGCCACAGAGGTATCCAAACCACCTGAGTAGGCCAGCACGACTTTTTTTCGCTGTTCAGCCATGTAAATAAATCTCCCAAAGGTTAATTTCTAAAACAAATACCATAAACATTCCCCGCAGAGGCGCAGAGACACAGAGAAAAGAAAAACTATAGGTTGTTTACCATCCGCACGTAACAGTTCAGCACCCCCACCTGACCTCTCCCATCAAGGGGGAGGAAACGTTTTTCCCCCGCCCCTGGTGGGAGGGGTTAGGGGAGGAGGCGAACTGTTGCCTCCGCACCAACGATCTTTTCGGTAATCTGATTTAAATACATTCTCTCCGCGCCTCTGCGTCTCTGCGGTGAACGTTTGTCCCATAACGACACCATTTCAAAATGAAATTATATCAAACAGGGTGTAATAATCAAATGATTTTCAATTTGAAATGGTAAGCGCCATTGTGTGCGGATTGACAGGGGTCGGAAGGTAAGAAATACTGGTTAAAAGCATGAAAAATATTCCAGCTCTCTTCTTTCTTATTTGCCCTTGACTTAACCCACGATTTCATTATATTACAGCGCTAGAAAACATCTGCTACAATAAGCATATTATGATATGCAGAATTATTTCTGTACTTTTCACTTATCATAAAATTGTTTCTGTATAATCAATAGTTATGTGCAAAGGACAAAAGGCAATGGATGTAAACGAATTGATAACTTTCCTTGATCGTTATCCATTGATTTCAGCATGCTTTTCTCATTACATACGATGGCTCGCAGACCATCCCTCAATCGAGGTGCAGGACAATGACCTTATCTGTGCACTGCAGAAGGGAGATAAAGAGGGCCTGGAGGGGATTGAAATTCTTCTCAGTTGTGCTCGCGAGACTTTGGCATTGACCGAGACGGAATTCCGAAACATTTTCGGCTTCTCTAACGACCTACTGACCGTTGATCCAGAGAAGGTGCATGACATCCTTGCCGAGCCCCTTTTGGTGGTGCATTTAGCAAAGCATGGATTTGGAAAGATCAAGAAGCTGCCCAGGTTCATAAAACAAGCAAGACAGCGTACACCGGTCGCTGACTTCGTCGCAGAGCGTACCGGAAAGAAGTACGCAATAGAACTGAAAACAATTCGGATGGAGAACAATCCAAAGCCTCAGCCTGACAAGTTTATTGGTAATGCCTTAATTCCCAATTGGTGGTGCGAGATGTTCCGGAACAATATAATAACCAAGATCGAAGGCAAGGGTAGGAAGGTTCTCTCTCAACTAGCCAATACAAAGAGCCAGTTGGGCTGCGACTCCACAATGCTAGCTTTGTACTCAAGGCGATTAGGCCCACCCACCTTGATGGACCCAGAAGACTACCAGACGGAGCTTGCCACAATCAAGGCCACATATGAAGAAATCGATTACATATTCTTCATAAACTACTATGGCGAAGTAGTAGTCTACCCACCACTCAGCACTTAGTAACTGGCTCAACGCATGCTTCGTGCGTGGAGCACCGCTTAGCTAGGTCGCCACGTGTCTCTTCTTACATTTGTAATTTGCGTTGGTCCATTGAGACAATGTGCCCTTACAAATGGCTAATGAGTTTCTGGAAGACATGGAAATCAGTTTTTATGACTTTTAACAGCAACGCCGTTATTTCATTCCTGTCAAATCTCAACTGCTTTCAAATACCATTGAATTTTCTATCCTTTTCTGATAATATTTCTCTAACTTTATCCGAAACAAATTCTGATAACAAATGAAAGAAGTTGGAAACGAGGTTTGGAACATTTGAATTTGTAATTTTGAATTGTTTCGAGTTTCGGATTTCGTGCTTTGGATTTAGCATTTTCTGTGCTAGTTCAGGCTTGTAGCCTGAACCGAAACATTTCGGTTCAATCGAGGACGATTGAACCAGCAAAAAGCATATTACCCACAAAACATGCGAAAAGAAATGAATGGTATTTAGCCATTCCCCGTTTACACGAGGACAAGTTTCGTGTCTTTCGTGGGTAAATTAAATTTCCTGAACGTAAACGTAAATTTATTATGAAAAATTTAGAAACAAATAATCAAATGTCTCCAGAAGAATTCAATTCGTCAAACTTTTTTAGTAAGTCACGCACCCACGTCTTGCTATTCATTGCAACCTTTTTAACAACCTATTATGTCAACGGACTGTGGTACTCGATCACCATTATGACGATACTGCTCTCCCATGAGCTGGGACACTTTTTCATGTGCCGTAAATATCATGTCGCCGCCACCATGCCGTATTTTCTGCCGCTCCCGCTTCCACCTTTTGGCACATTTGGCGCTGTGATCAAGATGAAGGGGATTATACCTGACAAAAAGGCCTTGTTTGATATTGGCGCTGCCGGCCCTCTGGTGGGACTTTTCTTTGCCATCCCTGCTATCATCATCGGCTTAAATCTCTCTGACGTACGTCCTGTACCCACAGATGCCTCACAATACTTAGGGCTTGGAGAACCGATTCTGTTCTCGTTTATTTCCAAGCTTGTATTTGGCACACTCCCGGAAGGGATGGATATCTACCTCCACCCTATAGCCTTTGCAGGCTGGGCAGGATTATTCGTTACGGCGCTTAATCTGTTACCCATTGGACAGCTCGACGGCGGTCACATCATGTATGCCTTGTTGGGCAAAAAAAGCAGTATTGTTTATCGCATAGGTATCTTCCTTTTCTGTGTAATCGCTATATTCATGTACCCAGGCTGGATGGTCTTTGCCATATTGCTCCTGCTCTTCGGATTTCGCCATCCTGCACCAACAGACGAGATTACTACACTTGACCGCAAGCGCAAGGTACTCGGCGTTATCCTATTTATCATATTTCTCATATCCTTTACCCCAGTGCCACTGAGATTTTAGTCATGTAGGGGCTGAAGACTTCGTCGTGAGCTCAGTCGAACGATTTTCAGCCCCTACCATTATGGTATATATAAACATTTTTTGTGACATTTAATCCGTGTAATCCGTGAAATCTGTGGTTACTTTTAAAACATGAAAACAAAAGTCGTTATTGCCATGAGCGGCGGCGTTGACAGCAGCGTTGCCGCACATCTTCTCGTCGAACAGGGCTATGAGGTTATCGGCTTGTTCATGCGTTTAGGCATTGACAAACTCGATGCAATAACCAGGACGAAGGTATGCTGCAGCCTGGAAGATGCGAACGACGCCCGCAGCGTGGCAGACCAACTCGGCATCCAGTTCCACGTCTTAAATTTTAAAGAAGCCTTTGATCGCATCATTGACGCCTTTTGCACTGAATACCTCAATGGCAGGACGCCCAATCCCTGCATTGTATGCAATCAGGAATTGAAATTCGGGAAATTGCTGGATTTTGCCCGGATGCTTAATGCCGATTTTATTGCCACAGGACATTACGCAAGGGTAGAAAAACTACAGGATAGATACCTCCTCAAAAAGGGCATTGATGCACGCAAAGACCAGTCTTACGTGTTGTTCTCGTTGAATCAGGAACAACTCTCAAGGACGCTCTTTCCGTTGGGCACGGTAACGAAAGAGTCTGTGCGGCAGATCGCCAATGATTTAAACTTAAAAACCAAAGACAAACCGGAGAGCCAGGATATTTGCTTTGTCCTCGATAATAACTATCACACCATTTTATACGAAAGATTTGGAGACTCCATAACACCAGGACCTTTGAAAGATACACACGGGAATATTTTAGGAAACCATCCCGGAGCGCCCTTCTTTACTATCGGACAGCGGAAGGGACTCGGCATTGCACTGGGTTCACCACGATATGTGGTCGACATAAACCCACAGGAAAATACCGTGGTAATCGGCACGGACGAAGAACTCATGGAAGACGAATTGGTGGCATCCACACTGAACTGGATTTCTTTTGATACGTTGCAGTCGCCATTGGAAGTACAGGCAAAGATTCGGTATAGTCACGTTCCATCGCCTGCTGTCGTATATCCCTACGAATCAGACAAGGTACGCGTTGTGTTCAAAGACCCGCAGAGGGCCATCACACCGGGACAGGCAGTCGTCTTCTATGATAACGATACTGTCGTGGGCGGCGGGTGGATTGAGAGAAAAAGTAACATCTCACCACGAAAAGATGGTGGAATATTATAGCAAAGCTGCTTAGATTATCAATCGTTGCCGATTAAAACGAAACAGACAACGCAGCCGTAACCGTTTAGCTGGTTCAATCGTCCTCGATTGAACCGAAACATTTGGTTTTTGTATGACTGGTATTTGTTTAAAATCCATAGCCCGGTCCAAAATATCTGGTTCAATCTGCAAGATTGAACCAGCCATGGCTTAACAAAAAACCATAAATGTTTTTTATTCTTCCCACCCCTAGGTGGACTGAGTATTTCTCCGCGTTCCGATTTCATCCTTTATCCCTCTCTTTTCATGAAAGTCTTGAATTACCTTCAAATTTTTTTTGATACCTTTTAAAAAACAGAAATCCCGCTTCCTGCGTAAACAGGAAGCGGGATTTCTTACATTTCTTAAGTACAAATCCAGCTAATTGCAAAGATTAAAGCGCAGAAGCCTTTATAATTCTCTTGCTTGTCTTTTTCATTTCAATCTCTATCTCTGTTTCTTCTCCATCATCAAGCCTTACCGTCTGCGTAGCCCTCTTATAGCCTTTTTTCTTTCCAACGATTATATAAGTGTCTCCATCCAATTCGTCAAATTCAAAGAACCCATCTGCATCGGTGGTTGCTGTATTTTTGTACTTAGTTTTAACTCCTTTGGCTTTTATCTTTACATTTTCAATTGGGTCGCCCTTGATATTTACAACCTAACCAGATATCTTAGCCTTTACAACCACTTCCAGAACGATGGTTTCTATCTCTTGTACTTCATCA
>JAUSDH010000147.1 GCA_030650655.1 Candidatus Brocadiaceae bacterium | reverse complement strand
GTTAAGAAAAAAAACAAGGGATAATATTATCCTTGTGGACCAGCTTCCTTTGCCTATTTTGGCCGCGATAATAAAACTAAGCGATCTCTTTGTAGGGAATGATTCAGGTATTACTCATTTGGCTGCTGCCATAGGTACTCCTACAATATCTATATTTGGGCCTACTGATCCGAGGATGTGGGGACCACGTGGAGAGCAGGTAAAAATCCTTTATAAGAAATCTCCATGTAGTCCGTGTTCCTTTGATACGAGAAGGAATTGTTTTTCACAAATTTGTTTAGAAGGTGTAACTGTTGAAGATGTTATTAGCGGCATAAGATATATGAACCAATTATAGTCTTTGACACTATCTGAAACTTCGTCCTTTTTCATTGACTGAGTTGTAATAGTTTTATATACTCTCACCTCGTTATTTAAAATTTTAGATGAGAGATGTTATGATGCGTTTTCTCATTAATACTAAAAGATAAGGAAAAAACAAATATCCATGTCAAAAAAATCTAAACAATGCCAGTTGCAACATAAGTACCTGTGTGGACCACGGATTTCTCCACAGATTATAAAGAAGGGCATGAAGGTTACAGACCTTGTGAATGAATATAGTAGAGCAGGGGCATTTAATGCAGGACGACTGGCAGAGGCGTGCAAGTTATATTGCCACATGATTGACGATAATGCTACTGTTGGTTTAACCCTTTCTGGTGCCATGACTCCCACGGGTATGGGAGGCATACTCATTTCTCTTATAGAGAACGGTTTTGTAGACTTCATCATTTCAACTGGGGCGAATCTCTATCACGATCTTCATTTTGCATTGAATTTACCTATACACCAAGGAGATTTTAGAGTAGACGATTCAGAGCTTTACGAGGCAGGCATTGAACGTATTTATGATATCTTTATTACAGATGAGTTACTGCTTAAAACAGATAAATTCATCCAGGATGTGGCCAGAAAAATATTTACGGTTGAGCCAATTTCCACAGCCGATTTTCATTACATTTTAGGTAAGGCTGTCCTTACCGATACTCCATCACCTCACTTGAGTTTTGTGGCTCAGGCAGCAAAACACCATGTACCCGTATTTGTCTCTTCACCCGGAGATTCTTCGATCGGGATGAACCTGTCGTATCTCAAACTTCAGGGTAAAAGTTTGATCATTGATACCGATCTCGATGTCCTTCAAACCACTGCCATTGTTTTCAACAGTAAAAAGAATGGTGTAGTCAGTATCGGTGGTGGTTCTCCTAAAAATTTCTACATGCAGACACAGCCTACTCTGGCACAGATATTGGATATTAATAAAGGTGGACATGATTACTTTATCCAAATTACCACTGATGCACCTCAATGGGGTGGACTCTCTGGCGCAACCCCAACCGAGGCTATATCATGGGGCAAAATACGCAAAGAAGAGGTGAAAAATCACGTGGTAATTTATAGCGACGCTACGATAGCCATGCCTATACTTGCAGGTTATGTCATATCAGAAAGAAAGCCTCGCAAGAAGAAGTATCTGTATAAGCAGCTACCTACTTACCTTTCAGAGTTGAAGAAAAATGTGAAATAAGTTCTCGTAAACGAGCTACGAAAATACAGAATACATAACGAGAACATATCTTTCTGCTCTATTCTTTTCCATTCTCATAGCGAAGGTCTGTCAAAAATTCATAACATGAGAAGCGGGTCTGGATCTTCACTATAATTTTTCGTTCGAGATACTGTTTAAAGGATCAACGTTTTTTTAACAAAAAATAATTCTGCTAGCAGTAAATATTGGTTATTAACATTTTTATATTTCAAATAAGAATAAATTTGTATTACAGTATGTATCTCATTTTTAATAGTTTAAATATAAGTATATTTTCAATCATTGACCAATAATCCACAATTTGTCAACAATTTGATTCTCAATCGAAAACAAATTAAAATAAAGATGATTTAGATTTTGTTTTTTAATTATGAACAATTTATGAACAGGGTGGATTTATAAATTTCTAAGTTTTAATCTAATATACAATTACAAACATAACGTTTCTGTTAATGAAAAACGAAAATGGTAAATAATTATTTTAGAGATTTATTTCTCGATCATCAGAAGTCAGTAATTTCTTTTTAATTATGTTACTGATTCAACTGTTACGTATTATTTTTTTATATGCCAAAAAAATCCTGTTAATGAGAACTTCTTTTTGTTTTGACACACAGAAATTGTTCTGTTAATATCGCCCTCCTTCAAGACTAATTTTCATTCATTTCCAATTCAATTTTATTCTCAAGTAATCATAGTAAGGGGAATATGGAATCTTATTCTAAAGTATGGGACGACGTTCTCCAAAATATTCGAGAAAGGGTAGGCCCTTTACGATTCAATTTATGGTTCAAAAACACCCGACTTGAATCTTTTAATGATAATTATGCGAACATTATAGTTCCGAATATTTTTACTCAGGTGTGGTTACAAGAAAATTTTACAAATGTATTGAGAGAAGGGATTGGAAAATTAGTAAATAATAAAGACCTGGGTATAAGATTTTCTATCAAGAAAAGCGGTGAAGGGGAAAATATTTCAATGACAAATATCCCTCCTTTACCTGAAAAAAAAACCGACAGCGACAAAAACTATTCACAAGTACATAGAATTCTCAAGTTAGAAGATTTTGTGGTCGGTCCTAATAACAGGCTTGCTTATACTGCGGCCCTCGAGATGGTTAAGGACAAATATCCTACTTTTAATCCTCTTTTTATTCATGGTGCTGTCGGTGTTGGGAAAACCCATATTCTCCAAGGGGTTTTGAATAAGGTTAAAGAAGAACAAAATATAAATGCAATATATATGTCGGCGGAGAAGTGGACAAATGAATTTATTTATTCGTTGCAAAAAGGAAAGATCGAAGCATTCAGGCAAAAATTTAGAAATGCAGATATGTTTCTTATAGATGATGTTCATTTTCTTTCTAATAAGCAAAGTACGCAAGAAGAATTTTTGCATACCTTTAATGCCCTATTTGAATTATCCAAAAAGATCATATTGGCGAGTGATGCGCATCCTAAATTGATAGGGCAATTAAAAGAAAACCTTGCAAGTCGATTTATGTCGGGTATGGTTATAAAAATAGATAAACCTGAGTATATTACAAGGCTTTTAATCTTACGATCGAAAGCAGCAAAATTTGATGTGCATTTCCCAGAAGATGTTTTGGAATTCATTGCAGAAAAATTTGACGAGAATGTAAGAGAGGTTGAAAGTGCATTGATAACACTGTCAGCTCATGCGAGATTTAATGAAAAGAAAATAGACCTGCAATTGGTAAACGAGGTACTGAGTGAGTTTCTTTGTAACGAAGGGAAAATTATTAAAATCAATGAGATTGAAGAATCTGTGCTTACCCATTTTAATATATCACGTACGGATCTTCACTCGAATAAAAAAACAAAATCTATAGCATTTCCGCGTCAAGTATGTATGTATTTGATAAAAACACTTCTTAATTGGTCTTATCAACAGATTGGGAATTATTTTAGTAGTAAAAAACATTCAACAGTTATGTTTGCTATTAAAAAGGTGCGTGAACAAATCGAAAGCGATAAACAATTTAAGTTATCGATCGACAAGTTAATGGAAAGGATTAGGAAAGAGAAAAGATAAGCCATGATGGCTTTGTGCATACGTGGAAAATGAGAATCAGCCTGCAATGCTATGTATTGTTTAAACAAAATAAAGGAAAAATTAAGAGAAGATAAAGTAGATGCCTTTTTAATTACGAATGAAATAAATATCCGTTATGTTACGGGATTTACTGGTTCTGAAAGTATCCTTTTAATTACTCAAAAGAATGATTACATATTTACAGACTTTAGGTATTTAGAACAAGCGCAGCACGATATTCCATGGATCAGGATAATAGAAAGAAAAGTTTCTTTAATAAAAACAATTTGTAGAAAATTAAAACAGCTTACTATTAAAAAGCTATACATAGAGTCTTTCTATATTACGTTTAATCAATATAGTGAAATAAAGAATACTGTAAAGGGAATTCACTTTATACCTACTCAAGGAATTATCGAGAAATACAGAAAGCGAAAAACACAGGTAGAAATAAAAACAATACAGACAGCTATCAATATTGCCGAAAGGGCATATAGCAATATTAGAAACAAAATAAAAGCAGGGTTAACTGAAAAGAATTTAGCAGATATTCTAGAGTTTGAAATAAGGAAGCAGGGTGGAGAAAAAAGTTCTTTTGAAATAATTTGTGCAGCAGGTGCACATGCTTCACAGCCACATGCACGTGCAACGGATATAACAATACAAGATAAAGATGCAATTTTAATAGATTGGGGTGCTAGTTTTCAGTTTTATAATTCCGACTTGACAAGAATTAGTTTCATAGATAGAATATCCCCGAAATTTAAGAAGATATACCAAATCGTATTGGATGCGCAATGTTTCGCCATTGACAGTGTAAAACCAGGGCGAATGGCGAAAGAGGTTGACCACGCTGCGAGGAATTATATAACTGAAAAAGGATTTGGAAAGTACTTCGGGCATGGGTTAGGACATGGGATCGGACTTGCTGTGCATGAAAATCCGGTCATTAATGCGAGAAGTAAAGAAATATTAGAAGAGGATATGATATTTACAATAGAACCTGGTATTTATATTCCAGGGTGGGGAGGTATCAGAATAGAAGATATTGTATTGGTGACTCCAAATGGATGTAACGTATTAAGTCATATCTCTAAAAAATTAACAGAACTAGTTATATAGGAAGTTAAACCTAGAATGTCTTTGCAAAAATCAAAGATAAATATTGAAAACAATATTCAGTATAACCCATCATTTCTTTCCTATCCTTTTTCTTTTTGTTACATTCATGCTTAACAAGGGCTATACCCTCTTTTTTCAATAAATATAGATTGTTTTG
>JAUSDH010000143.1 GCA_030650655.1 Candidatus Brocadiaceae bacterium | reverse complement strand
TAAAACCCTCCACAAATATTTCTGTATCGTCTATGGTCTTGAAATATCTGTTTCCCCCGTGAATTGCCAATGTTTTCCCTATGGCAATAGTTTCCGTCTCCAGCTTACTGTTATCAAAACTTCCTTGAACAGTACCATCTTCCCGAATGAGCAATTTGGATCCTAATTTGGGTCTTCCCATGGGGGAGTTCACTACAGTAGCCAGCGCTACAGACAGTTCCCCACGATACGCCCGTACAATTTCCGATGCAAATGACTTAAAATTACCGGGACTCACGATAGGATCAATAAAGAAAAATATGGTACCACCACAGACCAGTCCACCCCGCGCAGCAAACTCTTCGTTTAAATCATATTTGCGGCACAACGGGTCCCCTTGTACACTTAATAGCTGTTTGGCCAACGACCAGATTTCTCCCTCAACGCACCCACCGCCAAGAGTGCCGGCACAGCTTCCATCCTTGCGAATTAATAATTTTGCGCCTGCCTTTTGCGGGGTAGACCCTTTTGTATGGATAACAGTTGCCATTACACAAGGTTCACCTTTTTCCATCAACCGGAGCGCTTCATCGATAACTTCTTTCATGGTCTCCTAATCAGCATAGAGCTGCAATAAAACACGTTCAGGTGTTAATGGCGAGGCAAGGGCAAATTCTCTTTGTGGCCTGAAGGCGCGCATGGCGCATCGGATCGCAAAGAATACACCAATTCCATACATTAAAGGCGGCTCACCAACTGCCTTGTTCCCATAGGGGCCCAAAGTATTTCCCTCATCTTCCAGGAACGTTAACTCTATATCGTCAGGCATAAAATACACATCGGGAACCTTGTAAGTTGCCAGCGCACCTGAAAGCAATTGCCCCTTTTCATTAAAACTCAGGTCTTCAATAGTCATCCAGCCTAATCCCTGAGCCAGGCCGCCTTCAATTTGGCCTCTGTCCACAAGTTCACTCAGTGGTCTACCCAAATCGTGCACGATCTTGACAGAATCAATATCATACGTACCTCGCAAACAATCCAGCGTTACCTCAATAATTGCTGTCCCAAAAATATGATAGGCAAACGGATGCCCCTTTTCCTTTATCTTATCAAAATATATTTCAGGAGTCGCAAAGAACCCGTGAGCGGAAAGATCGATGCGATTCAGGTGCGCAGTTTGCACCAGCCGGTCCCACGTCCAGTCTGTTTCACGTCCATCGCAGAGAACCTTTTCGTTGACGATGGTGATTCTCCCTTTGTCCTGAACACCCAGTTCTTCGGCAACCATGGATTTTAAACGATCCAGCACTTGTCCAATCGCTATCAATGTGGCATTCCCATTTAAAACAGTGGTAGCGCTGGCAGCGCTTGGTGACATATTGGCAACCCGGGTGGTATTTGTACTTTCAATCTTAATGCGAATGTCCCTTATTCCGAACCCTTTTGCGGCGATACTCGCAATATTTGATTTTAATCCTTGTCCCATCTCTACTCCACCGGTAGAAACACTTATGCTGCCGTCTGTGTATACAAGGACTAATGCGCTCGCCTGATTCATATAAGTCGTGGTAAATGAGATGCCAAAGCAAATGGGCATCACTGCCATACCTTTTTTTATCTCAAAATGAGTTTTGTTATAGTCCTCCACCCTTTTACGAATTTCACTCAGTTTGTATTTTTCCACTGCTTTATTCCATGTCAACAGACTCCTGCAATTTCCGACTTGTTGTCCATAGGGGAATAGATCGTTCTCCTTAAGCAGATTTTTGGTCTGAATTTCTTCGCGGGGAATATCCAGTTTCTCTGCAACTTTTGCAATTGCACTTTCAATGACAAACATTCCCTGTGGACCGCCGAAGCCACGAAAAGCAGTATTCGAGGGCAGATTGGTACGGCAGCAGACACCAAAAATTTTCACATTCGGTATAAAATAACTATTCGTGCCGTGAAACAGCGTCCGTTCCAAAACAGCGGGTGATAAATCCGCTGTAGCGCCTGAATTCTGGTAATGGTTTGCCTCATATGCCAGTATTTTACCTTCTTTGGTCACGCCAATTTTGAAATCTGATTTATACGGGTGCCGCTTCCCTGTCATTTTGATATCATCCGCTCGCCCAAGCACCAGTTCTACCGGTTTTTTGGTATGCCATGCTGCAAGCGCTGCCATGCAAGCCCACGGTGTTGCCTGATCCTCCTTACCGCCAAAGCCCCCTCCCAATCGTTTCACATCAACCTCGATGTTGTGACCTGGCAATCCTAATACCTTTGCTGCATGCCTCTGTACTGCAGACGGACCCTGCGTAGCGGAATAAATGCAGAGATTGTTTTCTTCAAGCGGAATTGCACGTGCCCGCTGCGTTTCCAGGTAAACGTGTTCCTGACCTCCAATATCACAAACACCCTCTAAAACGAGATCGCATTTTTGCCAGGTTGCTTCTACATCACCGAGAATAAAGGTTCTGGGTGAACCGATGATGTTCCCTTTCGAAAATGCCTCTTTCGGATCGGTAATAGCAGGAAGTTGTTCAACGTCTATGGTAATCTTTCTAACGCCTTTTCTGGCAATTTCAGGACTCGTTCCTATTACCAATGCCACCGGTTGTCCTACATAACAAACCTCCGCGCTGGCGAGCAGTTCTTCATCTTGAATAATTGGTCCTATTTGGTTTTCGCCGGGAATATCCTTTGAAGTCAATACCGCAACAATCCCATCCATTGAGCATACGTCTTGAACGTGGAGTGCGATGATTTTCCCATGCATTACCGGAGAAGAAAATACGGCGGCGTACAACATCTCTGAAGGCTGCGGCATATCGTCTACGAATTGCGATTCACCTCGTGTGTGGGAGACGGCGTCAATATGTTTCATAAAAATCCCTTACCGCTACTCTTTCCGGAAAAAGTTTTGTAAAATGAGCAATGATTAGTTGGCGGGCCAAAAGCCTTTTGTAATCCACACTACCCCTGATATCGCTGATTGGACAAATTTCTTGTTGAATAATGGAAAAAGCGCCTTCAACTACGTCCCTGCAAACTTGTTTACCGATGAAATAGTGAGAGGTTGCCTTTAAAAACAGGGGGACCGGAGCAACACCCCCCATTGACAGACCTATCTCACGAATGATTCCATCTTCGCGGCGAATTTTCATTGCACTGTTAACCGATGCAATATCCAGATATTTCCGCTTGGAAACCTTTTCAAAATTAATTTTCGTATTTAACGGAAACTCTGGTATTAAAATATCTGCCAAAATTTCCGATGGTATTTTGTCGAGTTGTTTGTATCCCCTAAAAAAGGATGTAATTGGGACGGTTCGGCTTTGTGCATCATTTTCCAGAACCAATACGGCTTCCAGCGCCAGGAGAAGGGTCGTCATATCCCCTATAGGTGAAGCATTGATTATGTTTCCTCCCAGAGTGGCACGATTACGAATCTGCAGGGAGGCTATACGAGACATATACGCCTGAATGTCAGGGATCGCATTCGCTATATCAGGATGATTCGCAAATTCCTCAAAAGTTGTCAGTGCCCCAACATGTATGTATCCGTTCTTTTTTGAGATGGCTTTCATCTCAGGATGCAAATTCAATAGATGCACCTTAGATTCTGGCAACAAATCTCCCTTTTGTACGTAAAGATCAGTACCACCGGCTATAAAATAGTCTGTTGATTTTTCCCCTGCTCCAAAGACAGAAGATTGCATCTTGCGGAGACGATCGGGAATTCCGGGGAAATAATCGGGAATCATTCTGTTTGCGACGAGGGTATCTATTCCCGTATGACCTTCAACGGTATCCTTCAGGAAAAATGCGCTTTGCTTCAGGGAACGATAGCCTGTACAACGGCAGAGATGCCCACTGAGGGTCTTCTTTACCCCTTCTTCATTTATTATTATTTTATCTTTCATCAAATATCCTGTTAGGGAAACAACAATGCCCGGTGTACAAAAACCGCATTGAGTGGCCCCCTCATCAACTATTGCCTGTTGCACCGGCGAAAGGTGATCCATGTTCAAACCCTCAATGGTAACCAGGTGTTTTCCGTGGAGCTCACCCAAAGGCATCAGGCATGAGGCATGAGGTAACAGGTTTGTAAACTACCTTATCTCCTTCAAACTCACCAATCAATACCGTACATGCCCCACAATCACCTTCTTTGCATCCTTCTTTAGTACCCGTCAGTCGCAGTATTCTCCGAAGATAGTCTAATACGAGCATACCAGGATTCTCTGAAGTGTATATTTCTTTATCATTAAGTATAAAGCGGATTTCCGATGCCATAAAATATGCCTTCACAAAAACATTTTTTTATAATTATACTAACTTTTATTATGAAATACTATTACATCCTTTGATTCGTTCCCTTTGTCAAGGTAGGCACGGACAAACAAGTTTGTCCGTACCACCCGACACCCTCGCTTAAATAAAATGGAAATTTTTATACAATTAAATTAGGCCTTTGGCGACTTTTCATGTAGGGGCAATTCATGAATTGCCCCTAAGACCGCAGCTTTGAATTTCCTAAACATTTTGAATTAACCAGGCACGGACAAACAAAGTTTGTCCATGCCACCCTGTAACCCGCATGAATAAAATGAAAATTCCTATACAATCGAGTTACAAGGAGAACACAAAACTATCTCAAATCATTAATGGTTATGGTCACCGTGATCGTCATGATCTCCGTGATTTCCATTTCCACCATTTTTACCTTCAGTAGGCCAATATCCGTCTATTGGCAGAAATTCATCAATAGATTCGTCAGAAGGATACACGCTAATCTCATATCCTTCTCCACAATCTTCCGGAAGGGGGTTAGTTTCCATGTCTCTTACAACTTTCAGGTACGGCCAAAAGCCCACAGACACAACGTCTTCATCATCAAACTTTTCAGTTAAACGCCCTATCCAGATATCTGCGCGATCATCTTTGTCTTCGCTCGTGGATTTCGTGCAATAGTTGGCAATGGCAACGTACACGGTCAGCGCAGTTGCACACGAATCTGATTTGAACGTGGGAAAGGTTGCGCGCCATGGAATAAGCCCCGTAAAACCATCCTTTAACGTGCCGCCAGAGTAAACAAAAGCCACGGTATCTTCCGTTTTTACCTCACCGTGTGAGGTAAATGACGGAACAGTACCTGTCAATTTACTGATTTTCTTGAAAAGGCTGTTTACCGCGGGGCTTGCATCCATCACGGCGTTGCCTGTTATATGATCCGAAAGAATTACGGACTCGCCGGTGTCCGAGCGCTCAGCAGTAGCGGTTGAATCATTTGGGAAAACAATGCTCATTGCCCTTACCGACTGACCGTCACACCCGTGAGGTATACTAAAATTATTGAGGCCGCTCGTTCCTTCAAGCTCATCA
>JAUSDH010000139.1 GCA_030650655.1 Candidatus Brocadiaceae bacterium | reverse complement strand
CATAAGCGTTAACTTAAGAAGTTGATTCAATTTAAATGCAATTAAATATCGAATATCGAACAAAAAATGTCGAATTATTAAATTTTTTCCCTTCGAAATTCAATATTCCTTGTTCTGCATTCGATATTTTGCTCTGAAATGCTATAGTTCTTTCTTAAGTTAACGCTCATGGGATAAAGGGGTGTGTAAGTTTTCCGTAACACACCCCCAGCCCCTCTTTTTAGAGGGGAGCTTAAAAGTCGCTGCCATAGGCAGCCTAATTTAATCAGGGGAGTTACGTGAAACAATTCAAAACAATTTGAGATAACGCATCCAAAACTTCCATCAGGCGTGGTTTAGCTGCACTTTTGTCCTTGCCCGGTAATGGAATTTTAAGGGAACCTCTGAAAAGGGAAGTTTTCTATGGAGTTGATTGGAGAGGTAACGTTCGTAATCGCTATCGAAGAGTTTTGGATCGTTAACAAAAAGGATGAACGTGGGAGGCGCTACGCTTACCTGCGTGGCGTAATAAATCCTGGGAGACCTAGACTTCTTGCGTGTCGGACGGTGTAAAGACAAGGCTTCTTGCAGCGCTTCGTTCAATTCAGAAGTCGTTATACGGGTGTTGGCCTGTTCGTAAAGTTCTAAGGCCAGATGTATCATTTCTACAACATGATCATTATTCTTGGCGCTGATAAAAGAGATGGGGGCAAAGGCAAGTCCAGGTAAACATTTATAAATATAGTCATTAAATTTCGCAGTCTCAACTCCCCGAACTAAGTCCCATTTATTAATTACAATGATGCATGGTTTGCTTTCAGAAACGATGTAATCGCCCAGTTTTTTGTCCACCTCGGACACCTTGAGCGTAGTATCAATAAGAAATAGCACTACATCTGCCCTGCGGATAGACCGTTCGGCGCGCGCCATACTGTAAAATTCTATAGAATCATGGACTTGTTTTTTCTTTCTTACCCCTGCTGTGTCAATTGCAAGGAATTGTTTACCCCCTATTTCGAACCGCACATCTATTGAATCTCGCGTGGTGCCTGGCACTTCACTGACAATTACGCGCTGTTCTTTTGCCAGGGTATTAATGAGCGTAGATTTCCCAGCGTTCCGCTTACCAACAATGGCAAGTTTCATGATGGGTTCAGTGGAATCTGATTCCTGGCACGGCGCTGGCAGCAGAGAAATAATCTTGTCCAGCAATTCAGACCGCCCAAACCCTTCAACGGCAGACATAGGAAGCGGGGCACCAAATCCCAATTTATTAAAGTCTGCCAATTGATATTCAAACTTTGGCGTATCCACCTTATTGGCAATAAGGATTACCTTTTTCCCCAGGCGTCTCAATTTTTCTGTCACCATAATATCCAAAGGTGTCACGCCGTCCCGCACGTCTACCACAAAGACAATTATATCAGCATTGGAAAGTGCAATTTCTATCTGCATCTCGATATCTTCCGTAAGGCCATCCACGTCTTTCACACCCATCCCGCCTGTATCCACTAATTCAAACACGTAATCGTTGTGTAGGATTTCTGTTGAGACGCGATCCCTCGTAACGCCACTGGTGGGCTCGACGATGGAGATTCGGCGTCTTGCGAGACAGTTAAGCAGGGAAGATTTTCCTACATTCGGCCTGCCGACAATAGTAACAACTGGAATATTCATTACTTTATTCAGGTTTTAAAATTCTCATAATCAAAATGTTTATTAGTACACACCAAAAATACGGTGAATGCAATGTCGCAATCCCTTATTCATCAGGTCAATGATTCCTACCCGGACATATCAAGTTCACGTATGGTTAATTGCACATCCCGTCGCAATCCCTTATTCATCAGGTCAATGATTCCTACCCCACCCTTTTTAAAAATAAAGAATACGGATACTTACAGATGCATTTTCTGTAACCTATCTTTTTTTGACTCATAGATGCTTCTGACATCATTAAAATTTAACGTAAAATTTACTCTAACTGCATTTAAACACGTTGCTTGCAATTTTTCCTGTAACCACTCCCCTTTTTACCGCATTTTCCTGTTTCGTTAAACCGCGTAAATAAAATGAAATTTCCTATACAATTAAATTAAACTCCTTCACCTTCTTTTGACTTGTATCCTTCTCCTGTAGATGAACGTCCCTCTTTAGTACCTTCTGTTGGCGAAGAAAGTTTATCGGTTTCTTTCGTCGATATTTCTTTTTTTTCTTCTATCTTTTCTTCCAGATACACATCAGTCACCTCTGTACTGTCAATTTCTTTTCTGAGCAGGAAATAGATAATTGTCTTCGCAGAAAGCAGGTAGGTCGTTACAAATGTCCATACTGCCAGTTTGATCAATCCAACATAAAGAATTAACATACCTGCCAGGAATTTCAATGACCAGCTATCAAGAGAAACCACCGCGGTTTTTGTCTCAGCAGAAGGCGTAGTGCAAAATCCGAGGCATGCAATGTCGCACTTCTGTAATATAAAAGACTGAACCGACTGAAACTTCTGTCCCATACCCAAACCCACCGTACAGAAGGACAGACGTATCATCAACCATGCTACAAATGCAATGATTATGAGACAGGTCAGTCCATACAATGTGTTTACAATACAATACCAGATAAATTGTTTGGGGCGTGAGAGGACGTAGCTATATGCCCGGCTCATCGCATCAAAGGCATCTGAACCTTCTGCGCTGATTGTGGGAAACATGAAACATAATCCCAATGCGCCGATCCCACCAATAAAGACCATCAACAATCCTGAAAGCATGGCAAGTGGAAAACCCACCGCCACCGCTATGTCGCCAAGAACAGGGATCCTTCCAATCATGCCGCCGATAACATTACATAGGGCAAAGAAGAGGACGCCTATTACCGGCACCAGAGGTGACCAGAAATAAGACCAGAATTTTTTCCTGGCAAATTTCAAGGCGTCCATCAAAGTTACACTTTCGTCTCTGGCATAGTCCAGAGAGGCGATTCGCGTAATTGCTCCCCCTATCAACGACCAGATGACGAGCAGCCCAAAAACGAGTACCCCAAGAACAATAAATTCACCAAAATCCAGGGGCATAATCGCCAACAAGGAATTTTTTACAGCGAGAGGTATGCCTTCCCTTGCCGAAGATAAGGCAAGTTTTATAAAGGCATAAGGATTGGTACTGACCAATTTCAATGCCGAGAAAAATGCAACTGCAACCACGCACCACACAATACTCGCCAAAAGACCCATGTATCCAAGAAACACCTTCTTGGGGTCAAATGCCATCTTAAAGGCACGGAAAATATCGCGCCAGTCATGTACGACGGTTTTCGTTTCACCCATTGTTCCCTCCTTTTTTTTCTAGTCGATTCAATGCTTCAAGAGTCATTGGTTCCTCAATACGATGCTTTTCATCCAGCCATGCTCCGAGGTCGATAAGCTTACACCGTTCACTGCAAAAAGGGAAGGCCGGCAATTCTTTTATATTTTGATAGACAACCTCCTTTTCACAATTGGGGCAGTTTATTTTTGGCATTTTTTTACTTTTTATCTGTAGCTTTTGTATCAGTTTTTACAGACTCGGTTTCCTTTTTAGCCTTAGACTTGTATTCTTCACTCCGGTAATCTGTCTGATAGAAGCCAGAACCTTTAAAAATAATAGCACTACCAGATCCAATCACCCTCTGGGCTTTCAGCTTTCCACAAGCAGGACACTTCTTTACTGGCTTTTCCGTAATGTGCTGAAACAACTCAAACGAATGGTCACAGTGATTACATTTATAATCGTATGTTGGCATATTTCTCTTTTATCGGTTATTTATTTAGCGAAACATAACTAAATAATAAACTGATGGTTATCTCCTTCCTTATAAAATCTCTGTCCACCCTTAAATAAAATTTATTCAAAAATATTCTTCATTTTCTCAAAAAAATTCTTTTGCCGGGGAGACACATTTTTTTTCTCCAATTCCGCAAACTCCCGTAGCAACTCTTCCTGTCTGGACGTCATCTTCGTTGGAACTTCAGCAATCACCTGCACCAGGAGATTGCCCTTCCCATACCCATGTACATTAGGAAATCCTTCTCCTCGAATCGGAACAACTTCGGTGTTCTGAATCCCTTTGGGTATCTTTACCTGAATCACCCTCCCCGTAAGGGTAGGGACATCAATGGTACAACCCAGGGCTGCCTGTGCAAAAGTAATCGGAACCTCACAAAGAACGTCATTCTCCTGCCTTTTAAAGATAGGGTGAGGAGTAACATGGATGTCGCAATACAAATCTCCCGGGGACGCTCCACTTTCACCTGGTTCTCCCTGTCCGGTCAGCCGCAGACGAGTCCCATCCTCAATACCTGCCGGAATCTGAATAGAAATAATTGACTTTTTTGGATAGCGGCCTGAACCTCCACATTTTGCGCACGGAGACTCTATAATTTTGCCATTACCGTGACATTTAGGACACGCAGTACGGAGTGTAAAAAACCCTTGAGACTGCTGCACCTCACCTCTGCCTTTGCAATATGGGCAGGTTACCGGTGAAGTACCCTCCCGAGCGCCGGTCCCACGACATGTATCACACACTTCTCTACGAGTCAGCTCAATCTTTTTTTCAACTCCAGTAGCCACTTCTTTAAAATCGATCTCAATGTCACACTTCAGGCTCGCCCCTCGACGACCTGCCCTACCACGACCCTTTCCTCCGCCAAAGAAGTCTTCGAAGATACTACCACCGCCAAAAATATCTCCAAAGGCGTCAAAAATATCTTCAAAGCTGCTGTATCCAGGAGCCTCTGTGCCTCTAAGGCCGTCCACTCCATATTGATCATACCGTCTTTTTTTGTCAGGATCGCTCAGTACACCGTATGCCTCGGCAGCTTTTTTAAATATCTGTTCGGCCTCTTTATTTCCAGGGTTCCTATCCGGATGGTATTTCATGGCCATCTTACGATATGCCTTTTTAATATCTTCCCCGCTTGCATTTCTATCAACGCCCAACACTTGGTAAAAATCTTCTTCCATGTATATCGTCTTTATATTAAGTTATTATATTATAAAAAGATACTATGCGTTCCCAATATTATTAACGTTAAAATTATAGTATATAAAACAGTTCAAAATCAAGGGTGTTTTAAATACACCCTATACAACAAACAAAAACAGCCACTTATTTTTTGAAATAATATTTTGAGTGTATAAAAGCAAAAAGGCTACTCATCGCAGCCTTTTTGCTTTTATTCGTTATGTAAATTTTTAATAAATGCCTGATTAATGGATACTGCCTTCGATCTCTTTTTCCTCTTCATCTTCCTTCAGCTCAGTAATCATGGTTTCTGTTGTTAACAAGAGACCAGCAACACTGGCCGCATTTTGCAAGGCAACACGAGATACTTTCGCGGGATCCACAACCCCTGCATCAAACATATCTACATACTTTCCTGTATTGGCATCATATCCCACATTGGTCGACAATTCCTTCACATCTTCAAGGACTACTGAACCATCGGCGCCGGTATTGGAAGCAATTTGACGCAACGGAGCCGCAAGCGCCTTTATAATGATGTCCACACCAACCTTTTCATCACCTTTAAATTTTTTACGTGCTTCATCGAGTGCAGGCATTGCCCGTACAAACACGACGCCACCTCCCGGCACAATCCCTTCTTCAACTGCGGCACGGGTTGCATGTAGCGCATCTTCCACTCGCGCCTTCTTCTCGTTCATCTCGGCCTCAGTTGCAGCACCAACATTGACAACAGCCACACCTCCGGCTAATTTTGCAAGTCTTTCGCTGAGCTTTTCTTTGTCGTAATCGGAAGTGGTTTGCTCGATCTGATTTTTGATTTGATTGATTCTTGCCTGTATATCGGTCTTCTTTCCCGCACCCTGGATGATTGTCGTATTATCCTTATCAATGGTAATCCGTTTTGCACGACCAAGGTCTTCTATTCCCATATTTTCAAGCTTTACCCCCAACTCCTCGGTAATAGCACGCCCCTTCGTTAATATGGCAATATCTTCCAGCATCGCCTTTCTGCGATCTCCGAAACCCGGGGCCTTAACAGCCGCGCAACTCAACACGCCGCGGAGCTTGTTAACTACAAGGGTTGCCAGCGCTTCACCATCAACGTCTTCAGAAATAATCAACAAAGGTTTTCCACTGCTGGCAATCTTTTCCAATAATGGGAGGATATCCTTCATGCTGGATATCTTTTTTTCGTGAATCAATATATAGGCATCCTCGAGGACAACCTCCATATTCGGTGCATCGGTAATAAAATATGGAGAAAGATATCCCTTATCGAATTGCATACCTTCCACAACCGCCAGTGTAGTCTCAATCCCCTTCGCTTCTTCTACGGTAATAACCCCATCCTTGCCGACCTTCTCCATAGCGTCGGCCAACAGGTTTCCGATAGATGCATCGTTATTAGCAGAAATAGTTCCTACCTGAGCAATTTCAGCGCGCCCCTTCACAGGCTTACTTAATTTCTTAATTTCTGCAACTACAATTTCTACAGCCTTATCAATACCCCTTTTGATCGCCATTGGGTTTGCGCCGGCTGCAACGTTCTTCAATCCTTCATTAAAGATAGCCTCTGCGAAGATGGTCGCCGTTGTGGTGCCATCTCCAGCAACATCACTGGTCTTTGATGCAACTTCACAAACCATCTTTGCCCCCATATTTTCAAAGGGATTTTTCAATTCAATTTCCTTGGCTACCGTGACACCATCCTTTGTAACCGAAGGCGAACCGAATCCTTTTTCCAGGATCACATTTCTTCCCGTAGGCCCCATGGTTACTCGAACTGCATCCGCTAGCTGCTTAATCCCTTTTTGGAGCAACTTTCTGGCATCTTCATCATAAATTAGCTGTTTTGCTGCCATTTTATAACCTCCAAAAAATTTAAATCGTCAAAAAACTTTAAGAGTCTGATCACTATTACTCAATCTTGGCTAAAATATCACTCTCCCTCATGACCAGATATTCTTTACCGTCAATAGTAATCTCGGTCCCTGCGTACTTTCCATAAAGGACTTTATCTCCCTTTTTTACCAAAAGTTCAGCCCTTTTTCCGCTCTCCAGCATTTTTCCATCGCCGACAGCGATAATCTTTCCCTTCATGGGCTTTTCCTTTGCGGTATCAGGCAGCACAATTCCACCCTGAGTCTTCTCTTCAGCTTCCATAGGTTCAATTACCACCCTGTCATCTAACGGTCTGATCATTTTCGTATTACCTCCTCATGAAAAATAAACAATAAAATTCTTAATGTTAAAATTTATATTATAAATTATTGAATTACATTCCCATACCGCCCATACCACCCATACCACCCATTCCACCCATGCCGCCGCCCATACCTCCAGGCATCTTTTCGTCATCCTTTTTAGGGATATCGGTAATGATACATTCTGTGGTTAAGAGGATTCCAGCGATACTCACGGCATTTTGCAATGCACTCCTTGCTACCTTTGTAGGATCTATAACACCTGCATCCATCAGATTGCAGTATGTTTCCTTCTCTGCGTCATAGCCATAGGACTTATCTTTGGATTCTAATATCTTTCGAACAACCACAGAACCTTCGAGTCCTGCATTTTTAAATATCTGTTTTGCAGGAGCAGATAAGGCCTTCTTTACAATATCAACGCCCATAGCCTCATCACCTTTCAGTTTGAGATCATTCAAAACCTCTGCTGCCCTTAACAGTGCGACACCACCACCAGGCAATATCCCTTCTTCAATCGCCGCCCTTGTGGCGTGCAATGCATCTTCAACCCTGGCCTTCTTTTCCTTCATTTCACTTTCTGTAGCAGCTCCAACGAATATCTGGGCAACACCTCCAGCAAGCTTCGCAAGCCGTTCCTGTAACTTTTCCCTATCATAATCCGATGTCGTAGCTTCAATTTCATTGCGGATTTGTTTGATACGTCCGGCGATGGTATTCGAACTGCCTGCACCCTGAATGATCGTTGTATTGTCTGCATCGATGGTTACCTTCTTTGCCCTTCCCAAGTCGCGGACATCAATGCTTTCTAACTGAATTCCGAGGTCTTTAAATATCGCCTTACCATCCGTAAGAACAGCAATATCATCCAGCATTGCCTTTCTGCGATCGCCATACCCGGGGGCCTTTATCGCTGCGCAGCTAATTGTGCTTCGTAGTTTATTAACAACGAGTGTGGCTAACGCCTCACCTTCTACATCTTCTGCAATAACCAAAAGGGGCTTACCCGTCTTTGCTATCTTTTCTAATAACGGAACCAATCCTTTAATGGAAGATATCTTATCCTCATAAATAAAGATGTAAGGATCTTTGAATTCAACCTCCATCGAATCGGGATTCGTGATAAAATGGGGAGAGAGATAACCACGGTCAAATTGCATACCCTCTACTACTTCTACGCTTGTTTCGAGACCCTTTCCCTCTTCAACGGTAATAACACCATCCTTCCCAACCTTATCCATCGCATCGGCAATCATTTTTCCAATTTCCTGATCATTGTTCGCCGCAATAGACCCAACGTTTGCAATTTCTGTCTGATTCTTGATTTTCTTGCTTGTCTCTTTCAGTTTCTCCACAACCTTATCCATGGCCTTGCGCATCCCCCTATTGAGAGCCATGGGATCAGCGCCTGACGTCACACACTTTAATCCTTCCAGGAATATCGCCTCGGTAAGAACTGTGGCTGTGGTCGTACCGTCCCCCGCAACATCGCTGGTCTTGGACGCCGCCTCCCGCACCAACTTTGCCCCCGTATTTTCATAAGGGTCTTTCAGTTCAATTTCCTCAGCTACTGACACACCATCTTTTGTCACTGTAGGACTCCCATACCCCTTATCTAATACAGCATTCCTTCCCCTGGGGCCCAGAGTAACCTTTACCGCCCTGGCAAGTTTTGTAACGCCTCGAGCAATAGCGGCCCTTGCCTCTTCATTAAAGGCTAGCTGCTTCGCCATTGAATACCTCCTTTCAAAACCTATTTTTACTGTATAACGAAATAAATCTAAATATCAGAAAATCTATTGATTTGAAACAATGAGCAAACATAATGCCGTAGCAAATTATTGAACATCAATACACATTAACCAATTTAAATCAAGCACTTTAGGATTATTATATCTATTAAAATAATCCTCAAAATGTTTATATCGGCATGTCATTGTGACAGCACAAAAATTTTGTCATAGACAACACCTGCCATACTGGCAGAAGTCTAGCGTTTTTTTATTAAACACTTATTATAACCTAAAGAAACATGATTTCTCCTTTTGATGTTGACTTTTAAATTACTTATGACATATATTTACACAACAAGAATCTATCGCAAAAATTTAGCTTTTCAATTATATACCCTATGACAAAAGCAAGAGCAGAGAATACTCTCCTTAACAGCTTGCATAATCTCAATGGTAAAACCCGCCTACAGAGAGAAGGATCAAATCTTAAATTATCATCCGTTACAATGGCAAAACATCAGCTTGACAATCGTTTAATCGCGGAAGAAATCACAAGGGAATTAAAAACAAAGATTGTTGGAAGTAATGTGATTACCTTAGAGCAGACGACTTCGACGATGGAAATTGCCAAGAAACTTGCACATACCAGCTTTAAAAACGGCACGGTAATTTTCGCTGAAGAACAAACGAAAGGAAGAGGGCGTTCTGACCACGCATGGTCTTGTCCTAAATACAAAGGATTGCTTTTCACCCTCTTACTAAAGCACAACATGCAACCCGATCACTTGTGTTTGTTAACCGGCACTATGGCTGTATCAATTACAGAAACGATCCGCGAAACCTTACAACTCCACGCAGAAATTAAATGGCCTAATGACATCCTGATTGGAGGGAAAAAAGTAGGCGGCGTATTAGTAGAATTGGAAAAGGGCTTAAAAAAACAATCAATATTTTTAATTGGTATAGGAATAAATGTCAATCTCACCGAAGAAGACTTTCCGAGACAGACCCGTCTACCAGCAACTTCACTCGCTATCGAAAACAAAGAACTTATAAACCGCATTTCTCTTGCACAGGCACTGCTCCAGGATATAGACAAGTGGTATTCAATTTTAAGGAACGATCACTATCGCTATATTACAGACCGATGGAGGGAATTTTGCGTCACTATCGGAGAGAAATTGACCATTACTGATTGCGGAAAGGAATATACAGGCAAGGTTATCGATATATCCAATAACGGAGGCTTGATGATGAAATTAGAAAATGGAGAAATAAAGATATTTCGCGGCGAACATGCTACGATCAAATATTAGGATGTCTTCAAAAAAACCCACTAACAACTCATATCAAAATTATTTTCACGGATGAACCTGTTGCAGGAATATATTTCAAACCAGCTACTACTTTCCCCTCAAGGCCTTTTCAATTGCCAGAATCCTAGCCTCGATCCTGCTCGTCCGTTTTGAAAGGTCACTATAGACAAAGCACCCCAAAATAAGCAAAAGTGCCGTATAGCCGACAATAATATACGTAGAAAAATGGCTTGCGGCGGCAGAGGCAGGGACACGATTTATTTCTGATTCCACTCTATTAATTGGTTGTATAGTCCTGGATACAGGAATTGACGGTTCGACGGAACGCCTTGGCTCCTGAATCTCGCTTTCGTTACGCTGAACTGATTTTGTCTTATCAGGAGATGGTTTCTCATACAATCGTCCAATCACAACTCTGGGCTTAGGTGCAGCGGGGTTATTCGGTATATTACCGGGTGCCTGTGGCGACTTCTTTGAAACTAACTGCGTCTCACTATTACCCCCAGTTGTAAGGAGTATTTGTTGTTTGGGCGTTGCTTGGATACTTGGTTGTTGTTCAGCCTTTTCGGCATTCTTGCTTGCCGCATTCGCATCCTCCGGAGATAACGATTTTTTATTTTCCTTTGTTATTTTCATCCAACCCAGAGGGTCATATCCAAGCGCACTTCCCTTTCCCATATTTCCTCCCAACAGATTTACAACTTATATTTTTCAATAAATTAATTTTTTTTGCTATTTTCTTGCTGCACGACTTCCTTTGCAAGGGACATATAATCTTCAGAACCATGTGAACCGGGTGCATAAGAAATAATTGGTTTTCCATGGCTCGGTGATTCTGAAAGTTTTACATTCTTTCTGATAACGGTATCAAATACCTGATCCTTTGCAAAATGCTCCTTAACCTTTTCAATAACCTCCTTGCAAAGACGGGTACGGCTGGTATACATACAAAAAACAATCCCCGTAATCTCCAAATTTTTATTCAATCTCTTCCGGACAACTTCATGAGTATCTAACAATTTACTTACCCCCTGCAATGCAAAAAATTCAGTCTGTAAGGGGATAAATATCTCACGCACCAATGTCAAGACATTAAGGGTTAACAAGCCAAGGGAGGGAGGACAATCAATCAGAACATAATCATACCGATCGAGTATGTCTCCTAAATATTCCTTTAATACTGTCTCACGCCCCACCACGCCCACCAGCTCAATTTCTGCCCCAGAAAGGTCTATATTGGCGGGAATAATGTCGAGACCTTGAATTTTCGTGTTTAAAATAACGTCGTCTGGCTTGCAGTCTCCGGTGAGGATGTTGTATACGGAATATTTTAGTTTGTGAATGTCTACACCGAGATGCACACTTAAATTGGCTTGTGGATCCATATCGATGACCAGCACTTTCTTTCCCAGCATTGCAAGACAGGCACCCAAGTTTGCTGTTGTTGTAGTCTTGCCTACTCCTCCTTTCTGGTTCAGTAATGCAATACTTCTCATAATGCACATCCTCCCATTTATTAAGGCAGGTTAGTATTCAAAATAAATTCAATACTTTATTTTGTTGCAAATCCAAAGCAATTTACCTAAAAGTTTAGCATTTATAAAAGAAATTTCAAGCTATAAATTTAACAAAATGGACTACTTACTTATGTTATGATTTTTAACAATCTCCTCAATGGAGTGATATTTTTCTGCCATTGATGCTTCGCTTTGTTTCAGGGTGTAAATACGATTGAGAACTTTTGACATTAACTCAGTTGCAGAAATCACTTGCTCTCTTGCAATTTTCAAGATCGGCTTCGGTATAAGAGGTGTTTTTTTTACTGCATCCCAAAGGATATGGGCATCAATATTAAATTGTGAAGCAATATCATATACACAGAACTTTGAACGGGGGGTGTTAGAAATCGCCACGGAATGCGCACCAACCACGGTATGCTCGTCAAGGAATATCGGCATCGAAAGGAGTGTTAGACCGCCAGGGCATATATCCTCAAATGGTTTTTTATAGCAGATAGCACTCTTTGATAATTCTCTACTATACGCTTGACACAAGTCTTTTCGCTCGCTGACAAAACGGAGGGTCTTACAATATGGGGAAGAATTAATCTCATTGACCACCTCGCTATCCACATTATATACGACATCCTGGGTACTCAAAAGGTTCATCAAGTAGATTTGAATATGAGAAATAACGTCTCTCTCGAAATCGATTTTTGAAAATTTGTCCATCAGTTCCATACGCACCTGAACAGGTTAAATATTTTAGAACGTTAGTCTTGATTACCTGATAACGTGGAAAACGTAATATATATACACGAAATAAAGTGTATTTTCAACAAAACTCGCACGATATTTTTGTCAATTGCAGCGCCAGGGGGTTTCTGATACACTGCTCATAAGCAGTAACAACCATTATTATCGACATTTTTCTATCCGGCTTTCATGAAAAAATTTCTGTCAAAAAAAAATCTTTTTTTTGCGGCAATACTTGTGGCTGCATTTATTTATCTTGTGCTTCTCGAACCGATCGCCAGATTCCTTATTGTACCAGATACTCAGAAGCCAAGCGAGTCCATAGTGGTATTGGGTGGAGGACTGGGTGTTCAACGAGTTATCCATGCCGTAAAACTATACGAAAAAGGCATTGCACCTATAATCATCCTTACTGGTCAGGAAATGGAATTTGACGGCAGAAAAATACGATTCAAGGATATCAAACTAACAGAACCACGACTCGCAGGGATGCTGGCAAAGATGTACGGTGTCCCTGAAGATATTCTCTTTTTTGAAGAACGATCACAAAACACCTACGAAGACGCGAAATATGTAAAAGAAGACCTGCTTAAGATGGGCATCCATTCAGCTATCATTGTAAGTGACCCTTTTCACATGCAGCGCGTCTCCATGATATTTAGAAAGGTTTTTAAAGACACCCCTGTCTCTTTGACTTTTAGCCCTGCGGATGATGGTGAATTCTTATTAGGCGGCTTGTGGTCGCCCGGTGAAATCAAATATATCCTAACCGAATATACGAAAATTGCTTATTATATAATTCGATATTAGCTTAGCTTTTCAGATTGAGAAACATTTAAACCTATTCTTATGATAAAGACATCCATAATAATCCCTACATACAACCGCGGAAAGCTACTCAGTAATACCCTTAGAAACCTTATTGGGCAACTGCCCACAGATGGAGAAATTGTTGTGGTAGACCAGAGCGATGAAGTATGCAGCGAACTCATGGAAATCGTCAAGAACCACAGCACGCAGGTACACTATTACAAAATATTTGTAAAGGGTCTGCCGCACGCAAGGAATTATGGGCTAAGAAGAGCAATTGGTGAAATTATTATCTTCTGTGATGACGATATCATCCCCAGTCATAATTTTATAGAAAATCATCTTCAGAACTATAAGGAAAAAGAGGTAGGCGGAGTTGGCGGACGCATAATACTAAATGGAAATCAGTCTCACGATAATTCAAACCATAACAAGACAATTGGAAAAATTCGATGGTGGGATACTCATCTTATCGACAACTTTGATGCAGCCGGGAGGGCGTATATTGACCATGCACAGGGCTGTAATATGTCATTCAGGAAAGAAGCCCTCATAAAAGCTGGAGGGTTCGATGAACGTTTCGGCGGAAGTGCACACCTGGAAGAGACAGACCTCTGCTTGCGCATTCGCAGGGCTGGATATAAAATCGTTTTTGACCCAAAGGCAGAACTTATCCATTTAAAAGACGCCAAAGGTGGCTGCCGCGCTGAGAATTACAAACGGTGGTTTTACTGGTATGGACACAACAACATGCTTTTTTTCCTAAAAAATTTTAGTCGATATTTATTTCCAGCTTTTGTTACCTCCAGTTTTATACGTTTAATACTGTCTGCCTGCAAAAGACGTAATCCCATGATCGTAGTTTGGGGCATAAGCGGCTATAGGGCTGGACTTGTAACCTATAAATCCAAATAGTTAGATAGGTCGTCTTCGGCGACTTTCTTACGCCAATAAGACCCTTAGAACATTTTTTGTAAAGACAGGTTTGAAACCTGTCTCTACTGCGTCCTTTGTGACTTTGTGGCTAGTTTGAATTTCCTAAACTTTTAAATTGTTTAAATGAACGTCAAACCTCAAAGTTCAAAAAAAATTAGCCTGCTGATTACCAATGACTTCCCGCCTTTTGTAAGCGGCATTTCAACGGTCTTTTATCAAATATGGAAACGCCTTCCATCCGACAGGATTATGATATTAGCCCCAAATTCGCCTGGATGCGATGAGTTCGACAAAAGAGAGTCATTTCACATCATCCGAAAAAAGATACCTACCGGCGAATCTGGCAAGGCAAAGCTTTTAAAAATGGCGTTAAATATTTTTTATGCACTTTATTACACAAGAAAGTATAATATTGGAAAATTGCACTGCGGCCAGATTCTCTCTGTAGGACCTGCCGGACTTGTCTGCAAAAAATTGTTTGGAGTAAAGTACAGCGTGTACGTATACGGTTCAGAAACCATACGCTTTGGCAACTCACAGATGATATCCCGGCTCATGAAAAAGGTCATCGAAGAGGCAGAGGAACTGGTCCCAAACAGTGAATTTACCCTGCTCGAATACGAACGATGGGGCGTTCCACGAGAAAAGATGGTCACGATAGTACCAGGCGTTGACAGTGTATTTTTTCACCCCCAGGACAAATCGCAACATCTGATAGAAAAATACAGCTTGCGGGATAAACAAGTTATTATGACGGTTGGACGGCTGGACGAGCGAAAGGGGCATGATATGGTTATTCGTGCCATGACACAACTCACAAAACGATTTCCTGATGTGGTATATATGATTGTGGGTAAAGGACGTGAAGAACAAAGGCTCAAAAGTCTTGCTGATAATCTAAAACTTCAAGACCATGTTATTTTTACCGGATTCGTGGCGGACGAATCGTTACCCGACTATTATAATTTATGCGATATCTTCGTATTACCCAACCGAGAAACGGAATCCAACGATCAGTTAAAGGGGGATTACGAAGGCTTTGGCGTAGTATTTCTCGAAGCCAGCGCATGCGGCAAGCCGGTAATTGCAGGCAATTCCGGGGGTAGTTGCGAGGCCGTAGTTGATGGCATAACAGGTCTCATGGTTGACCCCAGGAGCGAAGATGATATTGCCCATACCATCGAACGCATACTGGAGGACAAAAGTTTTGCCGGTCGTCTTGGAATGGCAGGCAGAAACAGGGCAAAAAAGGAATTCGACTGGCAGCACATCACTCAAATAACGAAAAACATACTATGAACATTTCCAGCGTTTCAAGGAAGAATGCATTTCTCGGCAATATCACAACAGCCGTACGCAATAAGGCATGGGAATTATGCCAGGATTATGAAACCATTCTTGATGTATGCTGTGGAAATGGTTTGTTCTTCTCACATAGCAAAAAGAAAACAACCGCCAAAAGGCAATTGGTGGGTATTGATAGATCTGAGGAGTTACTGCAAGAAGCGAAAAATATTTTTCAGGACAACGACATTGAAGGAGTCTCATTGATCTGCGGGGATGCCTTTCGACTGCCTTTTAAACCTGAGACCTTTGACCGTGTTGTTTGCGTCAATACGCTGCTGAATCTCGCATCCCTCGATATAATTGAAACATTAATTGTGGATCTGATGCGCATATGCAAGCCTAACGGAAAGCTTCTTATAGAAATACGAAATCAATCCAATCCGTATATCCGCTTAAAGTATTGGATGCATTCAAAGAGGCAAAAATTCCCGTTACGAGCTTACAGGATTGAAGATATCTCCAGTATTTTTGAACGCCATGAATTCCATTGCACAAGGATTTTGCCTATCGGCTGCCCCGTTGAGTTTATTGCAAAGGCGTTTTTAATAGAGGCAGGCAAAACATAATAATTCACCCCAGAAATACACAGATTAGCACTGAAAAATTTTATGTTTAGGATGAAAGTTATGAAATTATTAACACCATCGGCAGGCACACCTGTTTCTTTCGCCGACATATTGCGGGGTTGCACGTCCTCTTTCAATCAATCTATTACGGCCTTCGAGTCGGTTATAAAGGCATATACACAAAAAAATTATTGTTACTTTACCAATTCTGGCACTACCGCCTTTTATATCATCTTAAAGGCATTAAAAACCGTATCAAAAAGAACTGAGGTCATTCTGCCCGCTTACACGGCGCCCTCTCTGATTTTACCGATAAAAAAAGCAGGATTAAAGCCAGTGTTATGCGACATTTCTCTAAAAACCTTCAACATGGACGTCCAATCTCTTGAGAAATGTATAAATAAAAATACCCTCTGTATCGTTCCTGTACACATGTTTGGGTTACCGATGAACATGGAGGACGTTATGCAGATAGCACGACAAAATTCTCTCATCGTTGTGGAGGACGCCGCTTCTTCATTGGGGACAACCATTCATGGCCGCCCTACCGGCGTCTTTGGAGACATAGGCTTTTACAGCTTTAACCGAGGAAAAAATCTTTCCACCCTTTCCGGTGGATGCATTGTGACTGACAGGGAAGAGATGGCATCAGCAATCAAAACGGAATGCGCCTTATTACCAGAACTGGGATTCATTTCAAAATTAAAAATTGCAACGAAATTAATCGCATTAGCCCTTGCCGTACGTCCATTTTTTTATACGATATTTAACGACCTTATATCCAAATTAAAGTATACCGCGCTGCATACCGACTTCGACAGCTTCGCTTACACAAGGTTCCAGGCTGGTATCGGATGCGCTTTGTTTGGGCAAGTCGCAAAGGTTTTAAACAAAAGGTACGACCACGGCACGTTCCTGTTCGACATGCTGGCACACATGAAAGGCATCAGGCTTCCGGCGTTGCTTCCGCATGCAGTTCCCGTATTCAATCAATTCCCCGTTCTTTTTGAAAATGAAACCGTCAAGGAAAATTGTTTTGAAAAAATCAACAGCGCCGGTATCGAGAGCACAAAACTGTATCCCGACCCAATTCATCGGGTATATAATTTGGGGTATAATTTAGACAAAGACCCATTCCCCAATGCTACTTATTTTTCAAGACGGCTGCTATTGATTCCCACACATCCAATGATGAATATTGAGAAATTATCCATAATTATAAATATTATAAAAAACGGCCTTGGAGAGTGAAGGGCATTTCGCTATTTTCGCGTCTTTCGTGGGCAAATTCCCATAATAATAGATGATACCCAGAAGAAATCTTTTGCGAGCTATTAAAAAGGCTATAGGTCAGCCCCGATATGCCATGAAGGCATTCGGGCAGCGGGCAAAATCATTCCTGAATTATCACCTGAAGGATGGTTTCAGTTCGTACCCGGAAACCATTTCGTTATTCCTCACCTACCGATGCAACTTACGATGCTCCATGTGCGGGCAATGGGGGGTTGCCGGTTCGTCACGGGAATTGCCGTCAGAGACCTTAAAATCAGAACTTACCGTAGATCAATTAAAGTCCGTCATTGATGAGGTAAAGTTTTACGGGCCTAATATCACCCTTTTTGGTGGAGAACCGCTCCTTTACAAGGAATGGGCTACATTAGTTCGCTATATTAAGGAGGCAGGACTCAGATGTAATATTATTACGAATGGTATGCTGCTGGAAAAACATGCAGAAGAAATGGTCAGCCTGGGTGTAAACGAAATTATCTTTTCGCTGGATGGCACTCGTGAAATTCACGATGCAATACGAGGTTCAGAAGGGATATTCGACAGGGCATATCAGGGACTAAAAGCCGTAAATGCCTGGAAAGAAAAGAAGAAATGCCGTACTCCTCTTATCAACATCTCCAGCACCATCTT
The DNA here is from genome assembly GCA_030650655.1 of Candidatus Brocadiaceae bacterium. GTDB lineage: Bacteria > Planctomycetota > Brocadiia > Brocadiales > Brocadiaceae > Wunengus. The sequence continues at coordinate 1,918 of JAUSDH010000139.1, read as the reverse complement.
TGAGACAAATTATCTGCACCTGGACAAGATCGTTGATATTGCAGAAGACCTCTTAGCAAGTTCCATAACCTTCCATCACCTGATATTCCTCAACCATCAAACGTATACGCACCACAATGAAATCTTTACTCATTTATTTAACACCACATGCCAGGACTGGCGCGGGTTTGTTCGAAAAACCTTACCAAATATTGATGTCGAGCAATTGATGGGTATCATCAACAACGTTAAAAAAAGAGCCAGCCGGACTCTCATTCATTTTTATCCAAACCTGACCGATACAGAAATCCGTCAATACTACACAGATTTTAATTTTAAACCTTCCAGTTACAGGCACCGATGCATAAGTCCCTGGATGGTGGCATACATCTTTCCTGATGGGTCGGTGAGACCCTGCCAGTCGTTAAATTACGTTGCCGGAAATATCAAAGAAGATAACTTTAAAAATATCTGGAACAATCAAAACTACCTGAGATTCAGAAGCATTACCAAAAAGAACAAGCTGTATCCCGTTTGTTATCGTTGCACGGAATTATATAGATTCTGAGCTAAAAACGATACTGGATAAAGAGGACTTGCTCTGGAGTCAAATAGTTCATTTCTTAGCCAGCACCTTCAGCGCTGGTTTATAACGTTCTATGAAATCATTAACCTGGATTGCAAATTCCTTGTCTATTGCCTCCGAAGGTGACTCGTATATTTTAGGTTCGATGATTATCTTGTTTGCCTTTTCATCTATTTCCACCACAACCTGTGCGCCTGCAGTCAGGTGAAGTTTTTCCAGCATCTCCTTTGGAATGGAAACTCCGTAACTATTGCCTATTGAACATATTTTACGCAACATACATTTATCTCCAAATCATTTATTAATTAATATTTTTTTATACCATCAAAATCTTCTCCAGCGGCAAGAAGATCGAGTATAATATGTACAGGGATTCTGGTTCCCTTAATACATGGTTTGCCACTGCATATCTTTGGATCAATCACTATTCTCTCGATTGCCGTATTCATTTTACAAAACTTCTTTCTATTTGTATTCTTTGTCAATTCTCATACTGGTTTGACGATAGAAATGCTCCAATTTGATTTCGCCTCTGGAGATAAAAACGTGTGCATTGCTACTCCAAACACTTTATTCTTTCTATCATCTCTTCGGGAGATGGCAGATATTTTTTTAGTTCACGAGGCAGCTTTTCCGTCAATTTGTAGGTAGATACGCCTATCGGCTTTTTCGTATCCTTCAATGCATACTCCACGATCGTGCGGCTTTTGTCTTTGCACAAGATGATGCCAATGGAAGGCTTCTCATCTGAAAGTTTTGCTATGTCATTAAGGGCAGAAAGATAAAACTGCATCTTGCCGGCATATTCGGGTTTGAAAGCGCCTACTTTTATCTCTATTGCAACAAGGCATCGCAGTTGCCGGTGATACAACAGTAAATCAATGAAAAACTCCTGCCCCTCTATCTCCAGCCGGTATTGATTGCCCACAAAGGTAAAATAGCTGCCCATCTCAATCAGGAACTTTCTCACATTTTCAAGAAGCGCCCGCTCTAGCCCCTTTTCTGAGTGCTCTTCGCCAAGCTCCAGAAAATCGAAGGAGTATTCATCCTTGACCGCCAGTTTTGCCTGATACCGGTATTTTTCCGGAACGGCCTTATCAAAGTTGGTCTGGTTTGCCATATACCGCTCAAATGCCCCTGCTTCGAGCTGGTTTATCAGAACATCTTTTGTCCAGCCAAACTTCTTTGTTATCTTGATGTAGAACTCACGCTGAATATCATCCTTACAGCGCTGCATTATGATGACATTTTTAGTCCAGCTAATTTCTCTAACCAATGGTTTATAATGGACGGGCTTTTTCAGACCAGTAGTTAAGATGCATTTTTGGTAAGATAGAATAAAAAAGGAGGTCT